>JAJTHY010000010.1 GCA_021298045.1 Candidatus Jidaibacter sp. | reverse complement strand
TATATATTCTTTCATAAGGTGTCCTTTGTGCTAAAAGTCACCTTATACCTCAATTCTCCTTTGTTTTCAATCCATCCTTCTATTTATTAGCTATTCCTTAACTTCCGTGTCGGGGAGTGTGATCAGATGGTTGCCTTATAAGTGAATTATATTATGCGCAACAAAGTGCCGATCTATATCTAAACATGGTTAGAGTAACCACATTAAATGCCGATAAATGGAAAAGATTTATTAATGCGCAGGAGCTAAGTAGAGCAAATTGTGATCTCGCCAGGGAATATGCCAATTCGACTTACAACCGTCATAGCAGCATAATTAATAATATCTATCCGGGAATTAGCGGTTTTCATGACGGCATAGCTTTTTATACTGAGATTAATACAGAAGTATGGATTGCGTTTGCGTCATATGAAAAAATAGATGACCCAAATAAAATAGATGATGATAATATTGAGATGGCAGTTACAATTACAACTTCTAAAGACGTTCCGTTTACGGGACATATGGGAATTACGCGTTCCGTCTCAGCGATATTTGCTAATAAACCATCTCATAAAGATTTAGCAAATTCTCTACATGCTTTTGCAGCTAAGATCATGCTTTCACGGTATCCTGATGAAAAAAAATATATGATTACCGTCCCAATGCCAGTGATGCGCACAATTATGATTAAGGCATTTGCTGAAAGTAAGATGGCTAATGCCGTATATATTCTTGATGAAGGATTTAATTTGCCAAGTTTAAAGGAAGATTTAAAGAATTGTTTACAACGATATTTAAAGCAAGAAGAAGAAATTAAAGAAGACGTATATAGTTTTATATTTGAGAAGCAGCTTTACGGATCTTTTAAAGAGTACTTATTATCGAATAATTACCACTTACTTTCGGCTTTATTAGATCAGCATTATGCCATATATAAGCAAGAAGCTTATATACCAGCACCTATAGTGATAAAAACTAATGAAAATCATGCCCTAAACCATAAACCTGATATGTCTCTTACCGTCATACTCAATGATAGCTCAGGCGAATTATGCAGTTTTCAAGCGAAGTGGTATACAAAAGCTGAGGAGTATGGTAAGTGGTTTTTTGGAAATCCATGTCAATTTACTGCAATGGATGCTAATACGCCACTGATTGCTGTGAATTTACAGCAACTTTCTCAGCTTAAGTGCATAAGTGGCAAAATCCAGCACGCAGTTAAAAATGGAACCGAAGATGAGCTAAAAAAATTAATTGAGCAAGGCAGACAGGAAAAGTTTGAGCTAAAATTACAACAAACAATAAAAGAATGGCTTGAGAAAGAGAGACTTGAGCGAGAAAAAGCTGAAAGAGAAAGATTTGAGAAAGAGAGACTTGAGCGAGAACAAGCTGAAAGAGAAAGAGTTGAGAAAGAGAGACTTGAGCGAGAACAAGCTGAAAGAGAAAGAGATGAGAAAGAGAGACTTGAGCGAGAACAAGCTGATAGAGAAAGAGATGAGAAAGAGAGACTTGAGCGAGAACAGGCTGAAAGAGAAAGAGAAATAGAAAGAGAAAGAGATGAGCTTAAACAGATAGAGGCTGATAATGCAAAAAGGTTAGAGAGAACAATACTAGACGGCGCAACAATTGGCTTTCTTGTTGGATGTACAGCGCTGTATACGCTACGCAACACAACAAATTGGCCTAAAGATATTTCCCTCTCTGTGTGCATCGTAACAACATGTATTATTACAGGAGGGATTACTGGATATCTCTTTAGTCATAGAGATGATATAAGTAGAAATAGAAGAGAAGGAGAAATTTGCTATTAACCCTTGAGCTTGCCTTCACTTTGATATAAATAAGATATCGTTATTTTTGAATTTATATTAAGGGCGTGATGACAGTTGCTGAAAGACTTAAGAAAATTAAACCATCCCCAACACTTGCGGTTACAAGTAAAGCGGCTGAGCTTAAGGCCCAAGGTATGGATATAATCGGATTGGGGGCCGGCGAGCCAGATTTCGACACTCCTGATAACATTAAAGAAGCGGCGTGTGCTGCAATAAAGCGTGGCGAAACTAAATATACAAATGTGGACGGAACCGCAGCTCTCAAAAAAGCTATCGCTGCAAAGTTTGAGCGCGAAAATGGTTTGAAATATGATGTTAGTCAAATCACTGTTGGCAGTGGTGGCAAGCATACTTTGTTCAATGCTCTATATGCAACTGTGAATGATGGGGATGAAGTTATTATCCCTGCTCCTTACTGGGTTTCATATGTAGATATAGTGGCCATTGCAGATGGCGTTCCAGTGGTTTTAACCACCAAAGAAGAAGATGGTTTTAAACTTAAGCCGGCAGCATTAGAGGCTGCGATCACTTCAAAAACCAAATGGCTTATCCTTAATTCTCCTAGCAACCCAACTGGCAGCACTTACTCTTATGAGGAGCTCAAGGCTCTCGCAGAAGTGTTGCTAAGGCATCCACATGTAATGGTGCTTACGGATGATATTTACGAGCATATAATTTACGATGATTTTAAATTCTTCACAATAGCACAAGTAGAGCCAAAACTATATGATCGCACATTTACTCTAAACGGAGTATCAAAAGCATATTCCATGACTGGGTGGCGTATTGGTTATGGAGCTGGGCCTAAAGATATAATCAAAGCTATTTCGGTTATACAGTCGCAAAGCACCTCTAATCCATGCTCAATAAGCCAGGCCGCTTCAGTGGAAGCTTTAAATGGTACGCAAGCTTTTATACCAGCAAATAATGCCACCTTTAAAAGGCGTAGAGATTTAGTTGTAGCCGGGCTAAATGAATCAACCGGCATAACCTGCACTAGTCCTGAGGGCGCCTTTTATGTGTTCCCTAGCTGCAAAGGGGTTGTTGGCAAGAAAACTCCAAAAGGAATAGAGATAAAAAACTGCACAGACTTCTCTAGTTATCTTTTGGAGGAGGCATTAATTGCCGTAGTTCCAGGTATTGCATTCGGGACTGAGAATTATTTTAGGATATCTTATGCTACTTCTGATGAGAATTTGCAAAAAGCCTGTGAACGTTTAGTTAAAGCCTGCGCTGCTTTACGCTAATTTAACTGTGGCATTATGAGAAAAAACCTATATAAATGTGTATGGTTAATACTTAAAGATCTAGTCGATGATAAAAGCAGCTCTTCGTAAAATTTTTGGCTCCTCTAACGACCGAATTGTAAGCTCTATGCAAACAATTGTGAGTAGTATAAATGCCCTTGAGGTTGAATTTGAAAAACTGTCAGATATTGAACTTGCAGGCAAAACTCAAGAATTTCGCAATAGGTTGGCTGCTAGAGAGGCTTTGGATGACCTTCTGATTGAGGCATTCGCCACTGTGCGCGAGGCATCTAAACGTGTGCTTGGCATGCGCCATTTTGATGTGCAGTTAGTGGGCGGTATTGCTCTACATAGAGGAATGATAGCGGAGATGAAAACCGGAGAGGGGAAAACACTAGTTTCTAGTTTACCCGCTTATCTCAATGCTCTGGAAGGCAAAGGTGTGCATGTAGTTACAGTAAATGATTATTTGGCCGCCAGAGACTCCGAATGGATGGGGGCTATTCATAGGTTCTTAGGCTTGAGTGTGGGGTGCATTACAAACGACTTGGAAGAGCAGGATAGAAAAGCAGCTTATGAATGTGATATTACCTATGGAACTAACAATGAATTTGGATTTGATTATCTTAGGGATAATTTAAAATATGATCCTGCTAGGTTTGTGCAAAAGCCTTTCAATTACGCGATTATTGATGAAGTGGATAGCATCCTAATTGACGAGGCGCGCACTCCACTTATAATTTCTGGACCTACAGATGATAATTCAGATCTATATGTAGCAATAGATAAGGTGATACCTAAATTACAGGAAAGTGACTTTGAATTAGATGAAAAAGCAAAAACCTGTATGCTTACAGACACTGGCCATACATCGATTGAGCAAATGCTGAAGGGCGCTAAGATTATAAGCGCTGAAAGCAGCCTTTATGACTTGGAAAACATGGCTGTGGTTCATCATATCAATCAAGCTTTAAGAGCGCATAAATTATTTAGTATTGACGTAGACTACATAGTCAAAGATGGCAAAATAATGATTATAGATGAGTTTACTGGTAGGATCATGGATGGCCGCAGATACTCTGAAGGATTGCACCAAGCTATAGAAGCTAAGGAGCATGTTGCCATTCAAAATGAAAATCAAACTTTAGCGTCTATTACATTTCAAAATTACTTCCGCATGTATCCAAAGCTATCTGGCATGACTGGAACAGCAATGACAGAAGCTAACGAGTTCAATGATATTTATAAGTTAGAAGTATTATCAATCCCTACAAACACGCAGGTGAAGCGTAAAGATTTTGATGATGAAATTTACCTAAGTGCAAGTAATAAATACGCGGCAATTCTTAAAGAAATTCAAGCAGCGCATGCACTTGGGCAACCTATCCTTGTGGGCACAACTAGCATTGAGAAATCTGAATTATTATCCACCATGCTGAAGAAAGCTAAGGTAGAGCACAACGTTTTAAATGCCAGATACCATGAGCAAGAAGCAATGATTATATCGCAAGCTGGTAGGTTTGGGGCAGTTACCATTGCCACCAATATGGCTGGTCGTGGCACTGATATTAAGCTTGGTGGCAATTCCGAGATGATGATCAAAGAGAGAATGGGTAATTCTAAACTTTCCAATGCTCAAATAGAAAAGATTAAATTAGAGATAGAGACAGATGTATCTGAAAACAAAAGCAAGGTTTTACAAGCTGGGGGCTTTTATGTTTTGGGAACCGAGCGGCATGAGTCTCGTAGGATAGATAATCAATTGCGTGGACGCTCTGGGCGTCAAGGTGATCCTGGAAAAACTAAATTCTACTTGTCTATGGAAGATGATTTGATGAGGATTTTTGGTTCCGATAAAATCAAATCCCTCCTTTCAAAATTAGGTCTTAAGGAAGGTGAGTCAATAATTCACCCCTGGATTAGTAAATCAATTGAAAAGGCTCAGCAAAAAGTTGAAGCGCGAAACTATGAGATTAGGAAAAACTTACTTCGCTTTGATGATGTAATGAATGAGCAGCGTAAAGTTATTTATGAGCAGCGTCGTTACATAATGACAACCGAAGATCTAACTGATTTTGCTTTTGAACAGATTGAGGATGTTATTTCACAAATTGTGGCCACACACATTCCAGCTTCATCAATGCCAGAAGAGTGGAACTTGGAAGGGTTAGCAAAAGATGCTCATCATCTTTGTGCGGTTAATTTAGATGCACAGGCAATTGGATCAACTTCTGGAATAACGGAAGTTGAGATACAAGAAATATTAACCAAAGCTGTCCACTCAGTATTTTGGAGCAAGCAAGACAGTTACGGCAAAGCTATTTTTGAAGATGCGCTCAAGCATGTGTTTATAATGACTCTGGATGCATTGTGGAAAGACCATTTGTATTTGCTGGATCATTTGCGTACTGGTATTGGCCTTAGGGCATATGCTCAGAAAGATCCGCTTAATGAATACAAAATGGAAGCATTCAATATGTTTAAGCATATGATGGATGAGTTTACCAACCTTTCTGTGCAAAGATTTCTCCACATACAAATAACTAGTGAGATTAAAGAATTAAGTGCACCAAAAAATACTTTTGAGACTAGAAGAGATCCGGCTCTAGAAAATGCAGAAGCTACTCCAAAATTGCGTGCTACCAGTGGCATAGTTGCGCCGGAGGATAGAGACCCGCTTAACCCAGCTACATGGGGGAAAGTTGCGAGAAACGAACCATGCCCTTGTGGCTCTGGCAAGAAATATAAGCAATGCCACGGAAGCTTGTATAGCTAGTCTCTCCGTCAAAAGTCTGAAAATTTCTCTGGGCGATATGAAATGCTAGGGATTTAGATAAATGCCCTTTGAATAAATTTCAACAATAGAACCGCACTGACGTAGTCAGTCAAGCGCTGGCTCAAAAAATTTGTATATGGTGGGTGCGTAGCACCCACCATATACAAATTTTTTGCCCCCCCAGCCAGCGCTTTCCTTGAGAGCTATGTTGATGCTTCAACGGCATAAATATCTAATGGCATTTATCTCGAAATCCATAAGCTTTATGCGCAAATAATAGCATTTTCTTATGGATTTCTTCTATCATTTTATACCTCAAGCCCTTACATTATCACCGTTACAGCTCTTTTGACGGAAAGACAAGATACGTGATATTATTACTTCAGCAATGCATTTACTCTACCAATAAAGGCTTTAGGATCATTAACCCTTTCACCTTCCAAAATACAAGCTTGATCGTAGGACAGCCATACTAAATCAGAAGCTTTGTCATCATTTGCTGCTTTTAATAGAGAATCAATCTTCTCCATCAAAAAGTGGTTTGGATTAATTTCCAATATTTTGCTGCTAGCAGATTTAAGCTGCTTTTGTTCAATCAACAATTTTTCCATTCGCATGGTCATATACCCTTCTGGTAAAGCTAAGCATGCAGGGCTATCAACTAATTTAGAGGTTACCTTAACGTCTTTAACGTTTTCTTTTAGCGTGCTCTTAAAAAATGCAATCAGTTTTTCAGTGTCTATATTTGCAGAAGGATGCTCTTCATCTTTAGTATCTAATTTTTTAATCTCATCTAAATTGATGTCAGCAGTGCTAATGTTTTTAAGCTCCTTATCCTTATACTGATTTATTACATTCACCCAAAAATCATCTACGTAATCCGATAAAAGCAACACCTCTATCCCGCGTTTTGCAAAGCCTTCTAAACGTGGATGAGAACGCAGTTTTTGTAGATCATCACCTGTAATGAAGTAAATAGCCGTTTGATCTTCGGCCATGCGCTCTACATATTCATCCAGCGAAGTTAGGTCATCAGAATGAGATGTATTAAAGCGGCATATCTCAAGTAGCGACTCTTTCTCTTCCAATGCGTGTTCACATAACCCTTCCTTCAGCACTTCACCAAAATTGCCCCAAAATTTAGCATAATCTTTGGGGGCATCTTTAGCTTTGGTTTTAAGCTCACTAAAGATTTTCTTAATGATTGACTTGCGAATTTTCGCCAAAGTTTGATTGTGTTGAATAGTTTCTCGGCTGATGTTAAGCGGCAGATCTTCTGAATCAACCACGCCACGTAAAAATCTTAGATATTGGGGAACCAAAGTTGCTGTATCATCAGTGATGAAAACTCTTTTTATGTACAGCTTAATTCTTGTTTTGCGATCTGGATGGAATAGATCAAATGGTTTAACCGAAGGGATAAATAGTAAGCTAGTGTATTCTATATTGCCTTCAACTTTACTATGTATTTTCAACCACGGGCTATCTGGACTGTGCGCCACATGATGATAAAATTCATTATACTGTTCTTCACTGACCTCGTTCTTAGGGCGAGTCCACAAAGCGGATGCCTTGTTCACAATCTCAGCATTTCCATCTTCATCAATTAGCTCAATTGGGAAAGCTATATGATCCGAATACGTCGCGATTATGTGCCGCAAATTAAATTTGTCTAGATACTTTTCTTCTTGTGGCTTGATCTTAAGGGTAATACTAGTTCCTATAGAAGGTATCTCTCCTGCTAATTCACCGACTTCAAATTCGCCTTTGCCTTGGGATACCCAAGTATAAGCTTTTTCTTCTCCAGCTTTGCGAGAAACTACAGAGACCTCATTTGCCACCATAAATGCCGAGTAAAATCCAACACCAAATTGCCCAATCAAGCTCATGTCAGCTTGCGGGTTTTGCGCAGTGGCATTCAAAAATTTTTGCGTGCCAGAGCTTGCTATTACCCCTAAGCTTTCTATTAAGTCATCACCATTCATACCTATGCCGGAGTCTGATATGATAAGACTTTGGCTAGCTTTATCAATGCGAACAGAGATTTTTAGGTTATGCTCTGCTGGCATGAGTGAAGGGTTTTCTATGCTCAGATACCTAAGCTTATCACAAGCGTCTGAGGCGTTAGAGACCAGCTCCCTAAGAAAAATATCTTTATTAGTATATAACGCATTGATCATGAGATCTAGCACTTTGCCAATCTCTGCACCGAATTTTCTTTTTTCCATAAGTATCACCTGATATAGAATAAAATTTGTGATAGACTATAGCACTTTCTGATGCCGGCGCCAAGTGTTCGCAAGTAATTTTATGAAACAAAATTCCGTTTATCTTTCGTGAGAGCTAAAAGTGTCTAACGCGAATAATGGATAACGGATCTATACCAAGAGTGGGTAATATAACAAAAACATATAAACAGCGCCACCCGGGAAGGAGCTTTAGCGACTGCGGCAATTCAGCTCTTTTCCTTACTTTTCTAGACTGCCACGTCGCAAGTATGCTCCTCGCGGTGACGCTCGGTATATTTCAGCTGCTTAGACATTTTTTGACAGCGCCTTATCTATTATTCGCGTTAAAATAATTGAGGTAAAATCAGATAAACACTAATGCTGGTAGCCCGCAAGTGAATTACCTGCGGGAGCTTTCATTAAACAACGAACAACAAAAGTAGAGAGATCAAGAATGCAAATAGTCCTAGAGCTTCTGAAAGGCCAGCCCCGATAAACGCACTTTTCATCAATTTGCTTTCCACACTTGGGTTTCTAGCTACACCGTTTAATAATGCTGCAAAAATATTTCCCACACCAATTGCTGCACCAAGCATTCCAATCGCAGCCAATCCAGCACCAATATATTTAAAACCTACTTCCATTTTAACTCCTTATGTGTTTATTTTGTTTAGTGTAACTTAATCGCATCAGTTAAATATACACAAGAAAGAATTGTGAATATATAAGCCTGCAATACAGCTACAAATAGTTCAAAGCCGGTGAGCGCAAAGAGTAATGCAAACGGCAAAACCCCCACTATACCAGCCATGATTACGAAAGACGCTATAACCTTCATTACAATGTGGCCAGCTGTCATATTGGCGGCAAGACGAACAGATAAACTAACAGGCCTTACCATGTAAGCGAATAACTCAGTAAAGATCATCAGCGGAGCCATAGCAAGTGGCGTGCCGGATGGTAAAAATAAAGAAAGATAATGAAAACCATGGCGTGCAAACCCAATAATTGTAACGCCGATAAACACCACTATTGCCATGGCAAACGTAACGATTATATGGCTAGTAACGGTAAAGCTAAAAGGAAACATGCCCAAAAGGTTACATGTTAAAATAAATATGAATAAACTGAAAATAAACGGCATATATCTTTTCGCATCGCGGCCAGCGGTGCCAAGAATCATATCATCTATCAGCCCATAAATGCATTCGCCCAACATCTGGGTTCTGCCAGGAATCACTGAAACTTTCCGCGCTGTAAGAAATAATAAAAGGAAGATGGCGCAAAGATTTATTGCCATCATCATAGAAGCGTTAGTAAAAGAGATATCGTACCCAAATAACTCTATTGGGAATACTCTAGTTACCTCAAACTGCTCCATTGGATTGTGCATTACTTAGCCTCTTTTTTCTTTTCTTCTGCGTCTAAATCTTTATAAATATTGTAAACCCCACCAACCATGCCAAACACCGTGCATATAAACAGCATAGTGGGTAGAGTATTCCAATAAGCGTCAAGAATATATCCTAAAAATCCGCCGACTGCAATCCCTGAAATTAGATCAATTAAAACTTTAAATGGAGTGAGCTTTGTGAAGCTATTTGCAGCACCGCTTCTTTTATCCGAAAGTCTTTTGCTGAATGCGGCTACGTTGCTTTGCAGCTCTTCGAGATTGCGTTTCTTTTTGATATTCATATCATTTGTTGAATCGGGTTACTTGACATCAAGGCTCATGATAAGCTACTTTATAGTATAGAGTTATTAATTGCAATTCCCGTTATTGCAGCCCCAATGAGAAGAGGATAAGACAGTGTATATAGACCCTTTAAATATAGCGCATACATTCAAAAAAGCTTTTGAGGAATTTTACTCCGATCCCAAAAAGGTTGTGGAATCTAATATAGATCTAGCCAAAAACTACGTGGACATGTGGGCTAATATAGCCCATAGATCGATGGGAGAAGAGGTGGCGCCACTGTTTGCTCCTGACCCTAAGGACAAAAGGTTTCAGGACCCTGAGTGGGACGCAAATCCTTTGTTCGATTTTATTCGTCAATCTTATAGTTTGAATTCTAAGTGGTTGATGGCAGTTTCCGAACAGCTACATAATCTGCAGCCTAAAGAGGCGCAAAAAGTTAATTTCTACACAAGATTGCTTATAGACTCAATGTCTCCCACAAACTTCCCGGGCACTAACCCAGCAGTGATAAAGGAGGCCATTGCAACCAGAGGTGAGAGCTTGATGAAGGGTGCCGAGCATTTGTATAATGATCTGATGAAATCACCTGATATTTTCAAAATAACAACCGCAGATGAAAATGCTTTTGAAATTGGTAGGAACCTGGCAGTAACACCAGGTAAAGTCGTTTATCAAAATGAGTTAATGCAACTAATTCAATATGAACCATCGACTGATAAAGTCTACCAAACTCCAGTGGTTGTAATGCCTGCTTGGATTAATAAGTATTATATATTGGATTTGCAAAAGAAAAATTCATACGTCAAATGGCTGGTGGATCAGGGCTACACAGTTTACATGATCTCATGGGTAAACCCCAATGAAACAATGGCCGACAAGGGCTTTTTTGACTATATGAAAGAAGGGCCGCTAGCTGCTATTGAGTGTGTTAAAAAATTTGCTAAAGCCGAGTCTGTGCATATGGTAGGTTACTGCTTGGGAGGCACTTTACTTTCTAGCACCATCGCATACCTAAAGGCTAAATCCACCAAAGATTTTCCCATAAAATCAGCAACATTTTTGGCGTCGCTAGTAGACTTCTCGGAAGTTGGAGACTTGGGAGTTTTCATTGATGAAGAGCAAATTCAGCAGCTTGAAGAGCGCATGAGCAAAAAGGGGTATCTTGATGGTAAGGACATGGCGCAGACCTTTAGCATAATAAGGGCTAATGACATGATCTGGTCGTTTTTTGTAAACAATTATCTACTGGGCAAAGAATTGTTTCCATTTGATATATTGTATTGGAACTCAGATTCTACAAGGCTGCCAGCCAAAATGCACTCCTTTTATTTGCGTAGCATGTACCACAAAAACCTACTGGTTAAGCCAGGGGGAATCAAGTTTGGTAGCGTTGCAATAGATGTAAGGAAAAATGATCTCCCAACTTATATTCTAGCTACCAGTCAGGATCATATTGTTCCTTGGGAATCTGCTTATACTGCGACACAAGTTTATACTGGCCCTCTGCGTTTTGTGCTGAGCGGTTCTGGGCACGTAGCTGGTATTGTGAATCATCCAGATGCCCAAAAATACAATTACTTAACCAATGATAAACTAGCTAAAAAAGCTAGTGATTGGATGAAAGGGGCTAAAGATAATCCAGGATCTTGGTGGTTAGACTGGGATAAATGGTGCGCTCCACTTTCTGGGGAAAAGGTCCCTGCTAGAAAAATCAGCACCAAAGATGCTATAGAGAATGCCCCAGGTTCTTATGTAAAGGTGAGATTATAAAAAGGCCTACTTCTGCCTTCCTTTTGCTGCACCCACAGGCGGAGTTTTCGGAGCCTTAACTTCATCTAGGCTCGCATTTTCCATTACAGGTGTGGATTCAAAGCTGTGTTGGATGGAGTCTATTACTCCCATCTTCTCGCCCAATATGTTAGGCATTGGGGCATCCTGCTCTGCTTGAGCTTGCTCTACCCTTTCAATTCCAGCTTTTTGCATTATGATGTCGGTGAATTGTTTGACCTTGCTGGCATCAATCATGTCCGCAACTTTGCCTGGGCTTAAAGAAGTGGTGATAGCATTTTGAAATTCATGCGGCTCTAAAAAGGCTATTGCCGAAACCAGAAGAATTTCTTCTGTTTCATTTGCGGGGCCTTTACGTGCTATGTCTCCAAAGGTGCGAGTAAGCGAGCGCATGGCTGAGCGCTCCTGCGCATAAGCTTCTACCAACTCCTCACGTTCTTCAACAAATATGCTTAAGTCCTCTGCAGCAAAATGTTTGTGAATATCTTTGGCGGTAGATCGCAAAAACTTTAGATCAATTGTGTTGCTATCATATTTACTGGCTGCTTCAGCAGTTTGGCTTAAAGCTTGTTCAAAAACTGCTTGGTTGCTAAGCGCTTCATTACTTGCAGCTATTTTATATATGGTATTCAAAAACTCACCGTTTTCGGCAATAAGTTCATTAACGCTTTGAACCGCGCTTTCCCAATTGGAAGCCATGTAACCCTCTCTAGATTCTGCATTTTAGTATATAGGTGTGCTTACCATATTGCAATCTCAACGCTTGCCGTATGTTCATATAAAAAATTTCGCATCAAAAATACAAATTAAGTCAGTTATATAACTAAATATTAATTATAACCTTACTTTTTGTTAGAAATTTTCTGTAGTAAATGCTAGGTTTGTATGATAATTATGCAGCCCAGTAAAAATTATGAACATCACACCAATGCAAATACGTGCAGGCCGAGCCCTCTTAGGGTGGACGCAAAAACAACTTGCTGAAGCTACAGGCCTTGCTTCCGCTACTATATTGAGCATAGAAAATAAAACTTCTAATATGAGTGATTCTAGCGCCGAGCTTATCTTTAAAGCTCTAACGGATGGTGGGGTGCATTTTATAGGTAATACAGGGGTAAGCCTTGCGGAAGCTGACTTCAAAGTTTATGAAGGCAAAGAAGGGTTTAAAGCATTTTATGATGAGCTGTATGAAGTGCTCAAAGTAAACGGAGGGATTGTAAGAATCAGTGGCGTTGATGAAGATCAATTCGCTGCGCATTTAGATGAGAAATTCACAAATAATCATATTGAACGAGTCAAGAAATTGGATGCTATTGTTGTTAAAGCCATTATTTCAGATGGGATAAAAAATACCAAGCTTCCATATGTATCATACAAAGTTATGCAAAGCGCTTTTTTCACTTCAATACCTACATACATTCATGGAGATATGATAGCCCATATATTATGGGAGCCCGAGCTTAAGGTGATATGCATATTCAATAAAGATTTAGCAAAAGCGCATGCCCTACAGTTTGAATTGATTTGGGAGAAATTATGAATCTAAAAGCTCAAGAATTGTTGCGGCAGAATTCTTTAGAGGATTATCTGGATTTCCTGTATCAGATCAGAAATTTTCATATGACAAAATACTTATATAATTCCCATAGTGAAGTTGATCATTATGGAGAAGTAGTAAAATTCAAAGATTATTACTTAAAGCAGCATGATGTAAAACTTTTAGGGTCATTAACTGAAGCCCCTGCTTTTGATAAATATCGCGGTTGCATAATGTTTGAAATTGGGCCCGGATGCCCTGAAACAATTAAAGCAAAAACCATCCCGCTAGTTGATGCATTTAAGCCTAAGCAATATGTTGCGGTGGACTTTACGGCAAGCTATGCCGAGCAAGCCTCTGATACTGTGGCCAAGGAAGCGCATGGAATTTATGCTTGGTATACGGTATGCGATGCTTTTAAATCCCTGCCAATTTTACAGAGCAAAACTCCAAGTGTTATTGCGATTTTAGGTAGTACTTTAGGCAATCTATCGGATGCTGAACTGAGGGCATTTTTCAGATACTTAGGCAATAATATGCGTAGAGGCGATGCATTGGTGTTTACGGTAGATAGCTGCCTAGACAAAGAAATGCTACTTAGCGCATATAGTCATCCATATATGGAAGGGTTGGTCAAAAATGTTATGCGAAATTTGAAGAATGAATTTGATATCTCTAGCCTTAACCCGGAACTTTTCACCTTGCAAGTTAATTGGAATAGAGGGGAAAAATCTATAGAAATGAATTTAATGGCTACACACAAGCAGAGCTTTGCGCTTGATGGTTATGAAATTAATATTGAAGAGGGAGCTAGGTACGGAGTTGCCAAGTCCCACAAGTTTCATGCTACTGAAATAAATAATTTGGCGATGCGCTACGGATTTAAAGTGGAGTTGATTCACACTCTACCAGGCAACAATATGAAGTTTGTTTTGATTGAGAAACATTAAGACTTATCTAAAAGTGTTATTGAAAATTTTACAAAAATCTGCAAAACTACCCTCCCATTGTTAAAATAGGTGCACTATAATGCTATTTTTATTTACTTATTAAGAATAATGTGGTAATATATACTATATATATCAAAATAATAATCGGGAAGCTGCTATGAAAGGACAACCTCAAAATCCATATGCGCATAGAATTACTAACGCCTCATCCGTAGAAGAGGACCTGCAAACCCTTATGGAAGCAACCATTGGGTATATATATTACAAAGCTGAGAAGAGTGATAATAAGAAGTCTCAGCGTGTTGAATCTAGAAGTGGAAAGCAAGGGGCAACTAAAAAAGATATAGATTTAGCACGTGCCGTTGTTTCAGATTTTTGTGTTAATTCAGAGTCAAAACCTGTAAACAACATGATTATATCTGATGTAATTCAAGGGATAGTAAACGTAAGCTTGGAAGATTTGCAAGCTACGGCCAAGTTGGTCAAAGATAAAGACGACTGGAAGCAATCACAATACATTCAATTTTTAAAAGGAATAGCATCGCAAGAAAAAGAAAATTTCAAAATTTCTCAGCTAATAGGAACTGCTGAAAGTCTGATAGTAAATTTGGCAATTACAGTGAGTAACATCAGTACCACCCCAAGCAAGCGCAAGTCTACAGAGATGGTAAAAAGCCTAAAACAAGAAATGGAAGAGAAATTGCAAGCAACAGAAAAAAGCTTACAAGAAGAGATAGATAAGAATGCACCACTTCAGACAGAGCTAGAGCAGCTTAATAAGCGGCTTGAAGAAGCTAAGGCAGAAGGCGAGGTAAAGGTTAAAGAAGCTGAAGAAAAAGCTAAAAAAGCAATGGAGCAGATTAATCAGCAGCTTGAAGCAGCTAAGGCACAAGCAGTAGAAGCTAAAGAAACAGCTCAGAAAGCTCAGAAAGAAGTTGGGCAGGTTAAG
>JAJTHY010000012.1 GCA_021298045.1 Candidatus Jidaibacter sp. | reverse complement strand
GTAGTTGAACCTCATATCCTAAAATTTAACTTAAATTTATCATACCTAACAGGTGTTAGGTTAGTCAAGAGCTATTTGTAACATATGAAGTTCTCGCGAACGAAATCTCTCCGGAAGCTGTAAATAACCCACATGCCAATCAGATGAGGTTCTATATGCCACTAACAACAGCTCAACACTATGATCGCCTGAAAGAAGTTGCACATATTATCGCTACAGCAATTATACGTGTACACTCTAGTAAAAACCTAGGTAAATCAAGGCTTTCAGAGAAACTTTCTCTTGACTTCTCTTCAAAAGGAAGCGCTTCTAGAGCAAGTTTGTTAGAGAAAACTAATTATGGTCAAGATCATGATACGAAGTACGGCGCAAGCCAAAGAATCTGTTATTAAGCAAGTTCTGGCTTTACAAAGTAAAAGCACCGCAGAACTTAAAGAATTGTGGCGAAGTATTTTTGATACGGATGCACCGCCGCATTCCAAAACCTATCTCATCCCAAGGCTGGCCTATCGTCTGCAAGAGCTCGCTTACGGCCCTATGGCTGAAAAGTCAGCAAAGCAGCTGGATAATCTAGCCGATCAAATGGAGAAAGGTAAAAAATTCACCAATCACTATATGGCCGCTAAGCCATTAGCCGGTACCAAGCTCATTCGTGAGTTTCAGGGCAACTTGCATGAGGTTCTGGTATCAGAAAACGGCTTCATATACCAAGGGCAAAGCTATAAATCCTTGTCCGCCATTGCCCGCAAAATCACTGGCACCAGATGGAATGGACCGGCGTTCTTTGGCCTGCGCAGTAATAAGGAGGCCTGATGAATAAAAAGATACGCTGCGCCATTTATACCCGAAAATCCCATGAGGAAGGATTAGAGCAGGCCTTTAACAGCCTTGATGCGCAACGACTTGCCGCTGAAAGCTATATCGCCAGCCAACAACATGAAGGATGGGTCGCTTTAGCTAAGTCTTATGATGATGGTGGTTATTCCGGTGGTACCCTGAACCGTCCGGCTTTACAAGAGTTGTTTCAAGATATTGAGAATGGTTTGGTTGACTGCGTAGTGGTTTATAAAATTGATCGTTTATCGCGCTCCCTGATTGATTTTTCCAAGATTGTTGAACTGTTTGATAAGCATCAAGTGACGTTTGTTGCCGTGACCCAATCATTCAATACATCAAGCTCCATGGGCAGGTTGATGCTTAATGTGCTTTTGAGTTTTGCCCAATATGAGCGTGAACTTACCGGTGAACGTATCCGTGATAAATTTGCCGCCTCCAAGAAAAAAGGCATGTGGATGGGTGGCAACCCACCGCTTGGTTATGACATTTGTGACCGCAAGCTAGTTATCAACCAAGAAGAAGCAAAACTGATTCGGCATATCTTTAGCCGTTTTTTGATTTTGCGCTCAACCACTAATCTTGCGCGGGAACTCAATCAGCAAGGCTATCGTACCAAGCTTATCGTCAGCAAAACTGGCAAGGAATATGGCGGGCAGTTATTTACAAAAGCCAACCTTCGCAGAACATTGATTAACCCTGTTTATAAAGGGTTTGTTTCCCATAAAGATGCTGTTTATGAAGGTGAGCATGAAGGTATCTTAGAGCCTGAATTTTTTGACGAAGTGCAGCGTGTTTTTGAAAAATGCCCGCATATCAGAGGCAGAGAATCTTCGGCTAAAGATCAGGCGCTACTAAAAAACCTCATTCGTTGCCAGGTCTGCGATGTATCCATGACGCCAACCTACACCAAAAAGAAAGACAAACGCTATCGATATTATGCTTGCAGCAATCATTTACGCGGCAAAAGCTGCACCTCTCATCACAAAACCATTGCATCCAATGAAGTTGAGCGCTTCGTGGTACAACAAGTACGTGAACTTCTCAAATGTCCTGAAATTACCGCTAAAACCCTGAAATCTTTGGAGGGGCAAATCTCTACGGATGAAGCCTTTGCCATGCTGCAGCAAATTGATGTGATTTGGGATTCGCTTTTTCCGGTTGAGCAATACCGAATCATTTGCTTGCTGATCAAAGCAGTGCTTGTGCGAGAAGACGGCATTGATGTGCGCATTCATACAGATGGACTGCAGAGTTTATTGCTCCATGCCGGTATGGAGGCATGTCTATGAGCAAGGGGGAATTATCCGTATTTATGCCCATGCGCCTTAAAAAACGAGGCGGTAGAAGGATGGTTTTGGTGCCGGAAGGCAAGGCGCCATTGGCTAGTCAGAATGCATCTATAGATACCACATTAGTAAAAGCTTTGGTTCGTGCCCATCTATGGCAACGCCAGCTTAAATCCGGCAAATATCAAACCATGCAAGATTTATGTGACGCCAATAAAGTCACAGCCAAATATGTGCAGCTGATCCTCAGGCTCAATTTCCTTGCTCCAAAACTTAAAGAGGCTATTCTTTTAGGCCACCAACCCCGCCATATGAAACTCGCCGATCTTATGCAAAATATCCCAAGCCTCTGGCATGAACAGGGCGAATTATTTGGCTGTGAGGTCTTTTAGCGCCCTATATTTTATCCACCGGTATTTTGATATACCTCACGTTGTTATCTTCTGGCTCACCAAAAGTACCGGCCCTTAAATTTGCTTGTATAGAAGGAAGTAGTAATTTGGGTACAGCTTTCCCTTCATCGCGTTTATTGCGCACAGCAACGTACTCTTCTTTTGATATGCCGTCATGAAGTAAGACATTTTTTTCCTTTTGCTCCTTAACGGTTGCAAGCCATGCCACATCTCGTCCTTGTGGTGGGTAATCATGGCACATGAAGATGCGCGTTTCATCGGGGAGGCTAAGTATTTTTTTCACAGAATCATAGAGAGCTGCCGCACTGCCGCCGGGAAAATCAGTGCGCGCCGTTCCAATATCGGGCATAAAAATAGTATCACCTACAAAAATTGCATCTTCAATAAGGTAACTGGAGCATGCCGGTGTATGACCTGGGGTATGAAGAACTTTTACATCCATATTTCCAAGTTTAAAAACCTCACCATCTTCAAAGAGATGATCAAATTGAGAGGCGTCAAGAGGCGTATCTTTATTTGTGTTAAAAATGGGAACCCACAGCGCAAGGATATCCTTGATTTTTGCCCCAATCCCGATTTTTCCTCCCAGTTTTTCTTTTAAATAGTGGGAGGCTGTTATGTGATCTGCATGAATGTGGGTGTCTAAAATCCATTCAACAGATAGTTTTTCTTCATTGATATAAGAAATAACTTGGTCCGCAGATTTAGTTTTTGTTCTGCCGGAATATTGATCATAATCAAGCACAGAATCGATAATAGCGCACTTTCGTGTGCTTGGATCGCTCACAACATGTGTAAACGTTCCTGTATCAGGATCGAAAAAAGTTTTGATGTTAATGGTCATAAATGCCTCCCTTTTTTATAAAATAAATTCCTTTGTAAGAATTGCTATTCCAACGATCCATATAAAATATCCAAACGCTTTTTTTAAGGCTTTTACGTTTACAAATTTTGCAATATAGAGTCCCATCAGCATTCCAGAGAAGGCTGGTGCTAAATATTTTGCTAAATTTCCCCAATCGCTTGCTATAAAATGATGTTGATCAGCAGCAAAACCTATCAATGAGTTAACTGTAATAATAAAAAGTGAGGTGGGAACAGCTTCTTGCATAGTAAAGCCCATAAGAAGCACAAGTGTGGGGATAATCAAAAAACCTCCTCCTGCACCAAGAATTCCCATGATGACCCCCAAAGCTAAACCGATCAGAATAACGTTGATATTTTGATTTTTAGGTAGATGATTTTGCACATCAATGGGAGAATTTTTTATCATGAAGTAACCAGCAGCACTCATGAAAATAAGGAGCAAAATGACAAGAGCTTTATCAATGGAAAGAGACCCGATAGTATGCGGTAAAGCGGGAATCATGAAGTGGCGTGCTGTAAATACCCCTAAAACAGAAGGGGTCAAGAACAGTATAGCTTTTTTAAAAAGAATATGATGACGATAACGTAGTAGCCCCATAAACGCTGTAGATCCCACCACAACCAGAGAATAGCTTGTGGCAAGAATGATGGGAGCGTTAAGTAAATAAACCAAAATAGGGATCGTTAAAATAGACCCGCCCGCACCCACAAGGCCTAAAGTAATGCCCATAACAGCTAAGGCGATGTAACCGAGCAACTCCATATTTACCTATTCCAGGGCATTTTCGCCAGTAACTTGGCCATGCCGCACCAACCTGTTAACCCAGCAAACATTAGTCCTGCGCCTATAAAGCCAGGTAGTATATAGAAGGTAGGATTAATCAATGCCCCAAGAATTGTCCCAGAAAATGCTATAAATCCCGCAGCAATTTGCGTTTGACGATCGAGAGGTAAAATAGTGGAACCTGATTTTTTAACATTAAAACCAGCCTGGCTCCAAGCAACAATACCGCCTTCAAGGGAAACAACATCTAAAGATGGGTTAATTGCCAAGAGTTTCGCGCAAGCATCAGCACTTCTTTTGCCTGATCTACAATGAATAACAATAGGTCTTTTGGCGGATGGTAATTTATCAATACTGATTTCACTAAGTGGTATGAGACAAGCGCCATCAATGCACTCACTCCTATGCTCGGCTGGCTCCCTCACATCGATAAGGAGAACCTCATCTTTGTCCAATCTCTTTTTTAATTCTGAAGCTGTGATAGTTTTCATGAACACCCAAATATTAAATTAAATTCCCGTTACTTAAGCAGAATAAATCAATGATATTCTATAATATCGATCTTAATATAAAGTTAATACTCTAAAAACAAGACTCTTACCCTCTCAATTTTAGTCTACAAGCTATGCACTGGACAAGCAAACACTTTGTGCGTATACTATATTATCTATCTTTTTTTTAATTGATGCTGCGATTTATTAACATGCACAATAAGGTAATTTTTACGATATGATCATTTTAGGCCACCACCCTCGTCATATGAAACTTGCCGATCTTATGCAAAATATCCCAGGACTATGGTATGAACAGGGCGAATTATTTGGCTGTGAGGTGGTATAAAATAGACCTTCTATTTATAAAGAGAAAATTTCTTGGTAATTTGTGATACAATATCCCACTTACCAAAAATTACAGCAGCATAATAAACATGCTCATCCTGACTCTTTTTAGCAATGTTATCGATCTGCTCTAAATACGTACCGCCTGTCATACTATCAACAAAAGCAAGCTGCATAATGTGTTGTTCTTTTGCGCTTAAAACAGCTTTTTTAATCTCATTCGATTTACCCCGTAAGACAATATAAGGCATGCCGGATACTTTCCAGTCATTGCCGCTTGCGTCAATATTGGATTGCAAAAAAGCCTTGTCTGGTCCAAGTAAGGCTCCCACAGCAAAAGATGCGTGGGCAACGGCATTCATAGCAACACCTGCATCAATATCTTTATTTACAATGATGACCAATTTATTTTCAAATGTCATTTTTCCCTCTTTATCAAGTTAAGTTTTATCTGTTACAAAAATTTCAATACGTTCTAACCCTTTTCCGGGGTTGACCCTTTTGAGTCTAATGACCCCAATTTCGCTTGTATTTCTAATATGGGTTCCACCGCAGGGCACAGCTGAAAAATCCTCTATTTTCCAATATCTTCGCTGATTTATCTCATCACTAAAGGCGCTTATAATAGGCTGATTTTCATCAACAATAGCCTGTGCAGCGTTTTGTAGATCACTTAAGAAAGGTGAAATGTTTTTATCCGCTCTAAAGTCAATGCGGGCTTTATGTTCGCCAATATGAGCACCTATTTTTGGAATTTCTGGAAATTTATGATAAATGAGCTCTAAGACGATTTCTGCAGCAAAATGTAACCTCATCAAACGATAGCGTCTATTCCAATTAATGGTAATCGTTACGATATCGTTTGTTTTGATGGCATGATTATCAGGAAGAGTATAGTAAATTTCTGCCCCGTCCTTTTCAGCCTTTAAAACTTCATACCCACCAATCGTTCCTGCGTCACTTTCTTGCCCACCTGAAAAAGCATAAAATATAGTCTCTGATACAGTGATGCGATTGCCATCAACTGTTTTGACGGTGGTAGTAAGCTCAGTCAGATAAGGATTGTCCCAGAAAACTTTGATTGTCATGATTCTGGTTCCCTTTTTGATTTTGATAATGAAACTATATTTGCACTTGTCGCCTTGAGTAAATCTTGGCTTTTGATACAAAACACAGCATTAGGTGTTCCAGCTGCAGCCCATATTTCATCAAGGTCTAATAGATCTCTGTCTATATAAATCAAATCTATGGCATTCTTATGGCCAATCGGAGGAATGCCTCCAATTGCAAATCCTGTGACCTCTCTGACAAAATCTGCATCTGCTTTGGTTATGCTTTCGCCAATGCAGTCTTCTATTGTTTTAATATCTACCTGGTTAGGGCCAGATGCTAAAATAAGAACAGGCCTGCCAATCTTTTTAGTTCTAAAAATCAGAGACTTTACAATTTGGGTAATAGTGCAACCAATAGCTGATGCTGCATCTAGAGCAGTCCTAGTGCTATTTGGCAGCTCTAGAACTTTGCACTCTAATTTGAGATTATCAAGAGCTTCTTGAACGGAAACGGCGCTTTTAGGGAGTTTTGGAACCATCATTACCTCATTTATAGAATTTTACTACTTTACATTTTATGCGTTATAGCGCACAATATCTATAATATAACACTGTACGTTATAACGCACAAGTATTTTTTGTGAGGGAGTCGTGAATCATTTAACCGCTAAAATATCATCCACTTTGAAAGATCTTCGAAATCAAAGAGGCTGGAGTTTAGATGTTACGTCGCAAAAAACTGGTGTTAGTAAAGCGATGCTTGGGCAAATTGAACGTGGAGAATCAAGCCCTACAATCGCAACGCTTTGGAAGATTGCAAGTGGACTTGATGTGTCATTTTCATCCTTTGTAGAGGATATAGAGCCTTATAAATCAGGCTGTGTGCATAGAAAGCCTGGACTACAACAGCTACATAAACAAGATGATAAGATCAACGTTATGCCTATCTTCCCATTTGATGAGAATCTTGGGCTTGAAGTCTTTATTATAGAGTTGTTACCAGGTTGTACGCATCTATCACCTCCCCATCAAAAAGGAGTGATCGAGCATGTGATTCCAGTGACTGGCTCTATTGAAGTATTGGTGCAAGGAGAGTGGCATCAGGTTAATCAACATGAGGGATTGCGCTTTGACGCCTCTCTTCCACATGGCTACCGTAACCTTTCGGATCAACCAGTTTTGTTCCACGATATGATCCATTATACGAGATAAACCTACGAACCTCTGCTGTTATCGAAAATCTCGCTTTTCTTTCCTTGAAAGGGACTTGCGTCGTAAAATAGCTCAATTTTAGAGATCAGACCATCCATAAATTCCATCAGCACCGCTGCCCTGAACTTACCAATGGGGGCTGGGACGACCATGTCATAAGCGAACATGATCTTAGTATCCGAGGAAAATCTAGATCTGATTTGGATATCCTGCAATATTTCGCCAAAATTTTTTGCGGCCGCCACAACAGCATCTTTGCCCTGCATTTCTGCTAGTGGTCCGATAAAATGCACATTGTCATGCAAATAGCCAGCCATCTTATCAAAGTCCTTGGCAAGCATGGCATTGTAATAGCTTTCAGCAAGGTTCAAATTATCAGTTGTGTTCATATCAAACTCCTATTATAGTGTAAGCATACTGATAATGTATTATAAGGACACTGATATGTCAATAGATAAAGAGGTAGGTGTTAAAAGTTTGCTTGGGTACAAACTGAAAAAGACCCAACATGCTCTGCGTCTTCATATGGATGAAGCTTTAAGGGCTCTTGATCTTACTACGCCACAGTATGCAGTTCTTGCGCAACTCGAGTTAAAGCCGGGAGCGTCTAATGCTGCACTTGCAAGATCAGCCTTTATCACAGCTCAAACCATGCACGGTATTGTCTCTAATTTAGAAAAACGGGGTTTAATTCAGCGTAAAAGCGATGCTTCCCATGGTAGAATTTTGTGTACAGAATTGACGGATCAAGGGCATAAAGTTGTGACTCAAGCGCATGATATGATACGTGCTGTCGAGTCACGAATGCTCGCTACAGTAAGTAGGGAACATAAGGTGCTTCTCGAAAAGCTATTGCTCGAGTGTTTTAATAATTTAAACAATGGCGATATGGATTAGGGGTCTATTTTGAATTTAACCAATCTTTGATCGCCCAACCACATCCGAACGGCCAACCGTCTAACTTATCTTGGCCAAAGGGCCAGTTTCTCAATTCTTGCCTTGAGAAAGTTTTAAAAGAATGAAGTTCATCATTAATGAAAATATCTCCCTCGGCCTGGATGTGATAAACAAGGATAATCTGATTTCTTTGTTCAAAGGGATATATCCCGACTAAATCGGTGGTAGAGGCTGTTAAGCCTAACTCTTCTTTGCATTCACGTTTAATTGCGTCAATAGGCGATTCATTTGGATTGATAAAACCTGCAATAAGAGAGTAAATATCACCTGTCCATGCGTTGTTTTTTGCAAGCACAATTCCTTTATCTGTTTCAATAATTCCTGCAACTACCGGCACAGGAGAATTCCAAAAAATAAATTCACATTTCGGTGAGGAACACACCAGACGGTCACAATGATCAACTATTTTGGAAATCATTGGACTTTGACATACAGGGCAGTATTGATAAATCTCTTGCATACTTTTTACCTTCTAAATCGATCCACGATTAAATTTGGGGATGTTTGGATCAAATAAGGTCCACTCTGGTGCATCTTCAGTCCATACATACATATCAGGCGAGAAAAGAGTTTTATCATCCAGGCTGCTTGCTCCAACAATTCTAATATGAGGCCAAATCTCTGGCTTGCCAAAGAGTGTGGAACCACATATCCCGCAAAAACTTACATGAACCGGCTTGCCACTTGCACCTGGGCGTGTAAATTCTTTTGTCTTGCCGTGTACAACCAATGATTCATAAGGCACCGCAATAAAAGGCCAGGCTGTGCCGCCCGTTAGACGCTGGCAATCATGACAATGGCAAATACCAGATTTTAAAATATTAGCTTCAATTTTATAGTGGATCTTTCCACAAAAGCATTTTCCTGTAATCATAATTCTTTCCGTAAATAAAGTTTCGCCATAGGCCCTTCATTTTGATAGCCAATGCGCTTATAAAATTCATGGGTACCGTCCTGTGCTCGTCTCAGGCCAGAGGTTAAATCAATAATAGCCGGTGAGTCTTGTTGTGCAATGTCCTCAACAAATTTCATGAGTTTTTTACCGATACCAGTACTTCTATGGCTTGTCGATACAACGAGTCCCACAATCGAAAAGCGCGTTGCATCCGAGATCAAATGATCCGTTTTTGTCCAAGCAACAAGCCCCGTAATTTTTTCATTCATTTCACAAACCGCAACACCGTAACCCGGATTCTTTACGAATTTTAGAAATCTTCTATTCAAACCCCCCAAAGTAGCCGGGTAACCTAGCTCTGATAAAAGAGGCAAAAGCTTGGGTATATCATCAATTGTGGCATGCCTTATCATACCAAAACCTTTTTCATATAATATCTCTTATGCCCTTTTGGGCAGTCGTCTAAAACACCAAAGACCTCATAGCCATATTTGAGGTAAAAGTCTTTCGCCTGGAAATCAAAGGTATCTAGATGAGCCAGGGTTGCCCCAAGTTTCTTAGCTTCATTTTCTACATGACTAAGCAGTTTACTACCCAGACCATTTTTATAATATTTTTCGTCTACGGCTAAAATATCCACAAACAACATACCCCAACAATACATCAAAGAAGTAATGCCCGCGATAATTAATCCGCTATCATCCTTTATACAAAAATTTAAATTAATAAAAGGTTGTTTCTGAATGAATGGTACTTTGCTGTTATTGTAGGAGGTTATTTTATTTTCTATAACAACAACTTCATGTGGTTGGACTTTAACAACATGAAATGGGGCAATATCAAATGATCTGACCCAATCTGCCAATTCCCCTGCAACTTCATGCAAAGCAAGGTCGGTTGTATCGAGGATTTTTACATTCGCAACTTCTTCATAGCTTTTAAGAGCAGATAGCCTGGTAAAATCCATTATATCGGCTGCATCTTCTTGGATAACATGGGGAGTCCACTCATGGTCTTGATGATGCATACGAAGCCAAGCAGCCCAGTTCAGCATGTTTTGATCAGCACCATAGGTGTTGCGCTTTTTGAGTCGCCCAATACGCTCGAAATCGCTAACATCTAAAAGATAGAAGTTGATTTTATCTATGTGTTTGGCTGAAGGGCAGCTCAGTATTTCGCCTAAAACAATTTGACCCAGCAAGCAGGTATCTTTGCCTTCGCTCAATAATTTTTGCAGCCACTTTTCGGTGGATTCTTGACGCCATTTTTTATCAGCACCATCTGGTACGCCAATATCGTCAAAATCATAAACAGCGATGTCATCTCCCAAAAGCTCTTTTAAATGAGGCATCACAGCCGTTTTACCGCTGCCACTGGCGCCGCCTATAAAATATAATCTCATAAAATTTTCCTCGTATTATAAGAGTCATACGCTCTCTCTATTGCGCCATTCGGCAGAAAAACAGGCTGCAAGTGTTCAAAGCATTGCATACGATCGTCACCACCTTCATCAGACAGAAAGATGTACTCACAATAGTCGCTAATGTCTTGAATAATACGCTCGAAGCGGTAATAGGCGATTACATCCTGATTTATATTTGTCTGAGTATATCCCTGATAAAATAGTGATTCTTCTTCGGCGGCTGTCAGGCCACTATCCCAAATACCAGCGCCGATAAACATCAAATCACGCTCAACGGGGGCAAAGATAAGCGTATCCCAGTCAACAATATAAAGGGCGTTTTCTTTATCAATAATTAGGTTCCAGCCATGCATATCAGCGTGGCATAAAACATAGTCGAGGGGCTGTTTCTGGATCGTGATTGCAAGCTCTTCAGCGTGCTCCACAAGTTTAAGGGTTTCGCTACTTTTGGATTTCAGGAACAGTGCCATTCTTACAGCGACAGGCTCTTCGAAAACCTCACTTTCAATGCGCATAAGAAATGCTTTTACGGTCTCGCGCCATTTAGAAGAGAAAGTCTCCCGTGGCACATCTTGTGTTATTGACGCAGGAATATCGAGCTCATGAAGCTTTTTAACGGCCGCACCAAATTGAGCCCAGTGATCTTTTGATAGTTTGGTGTCAACGCCATTACGGCCTTCAATATAAGGGTACAGAATTGCCTTGAATGATGTCAAGCTTATCCAAAGTTGCCCTGTTTTGGTTGCAAGAGGTGGGATTATTTGCTTTATACCCAGATCAGCCAAGTATTTTGGAACTGATACCGAAGCCTCTAAAAACTTACCGCTTCTTAATTTGAGGAAATAATCTGATCCGTTATTTGTTGTAACGCGATAAACAGCCGTGTTGAAATCAGCACCAAGAGGCAGAAATGAAACGGTTGCTATATCCAGTCCATAGGCATCCCGCAAACACGCAATGATTTCTTCGTCTTTGAGATCAGGTTTTATTAGCATTATTGGTCACTCATTATAATAGTCATCGTTCCTGTTAAATAAATTTAGCTACGCATAACATATATACATATAACATATCTCTTCTTAGAAGGATAGTAGAAACTGCGTTCCATCCCTTGATTTACCTCATTTTCTCCGTTTCGAATTCCGCTTGCTACTCCGGTTTTTGTTCTCTAAAAAATGAAGGGCCAAAAAACAGTAATCTTCTAAAACCCAGGTAAATCAAGGGTTTGAGGACATGCGTACCTTCACCCTGAGTGTTCGCATGTATCGGAGATGGAGAGGTCAAAAACAGAGATTTTGGGGAGAAAATGACAAAATTGGAGAAAGTGAGGTACGGGTCTGACGGTAGACAAAAACGCTAAAAAGCTCAGAAATACTGGGGTCTATGGATTGCTTCACTGCATTCGCAATGACGGTGAGAAAAGTTATCTCTCAAAAATCTGGCGGAGCGGGGGGGATTCGAACCCCCGATACGAACTTTAGATCCGTATAACGGTTTAGCAAACCGCCGCCTTCAGCCTCTCGGCCACCGCTCCATAGGAAGAATTAATGGTTGTAATACCCTGAATTTAGGGCAATTGCAAGTCAATTGTGTAAAATTTTTCTTATCAGCAGATAGCTGCTCAGCTACTTATCACCTTCAATAACTATACTAGCTTCACCATCTCCAAGCTTCATAGATTGCTTATAGCCATACTTGTTCTCAGAAAAATTAGTTATGGTATCTGCAACTGATTTATGCATGTGCCCTAAAATACTAGTAGGGTAAATACCAAGCACAAATACCGCAATTGCCAGTGGCCAAAAGCATAAACGCTCTACTAAATTTAAATCTTTTATACCAATCAACTTGTCGTTTTTTACTTCACCAAACATGACTCTAGCATACAACCATAACATATACGCAGCACCCAATACCATGCCCGTTGCAAGCAAAGCACTCACATATTTACTAGATGCAAAAACTCCAGCTAACACCAATATCTCACCAACAAACCCAGCGGTAGATGGCAAAGCAACTGAAGCCAACATAAATATCATAAACTGTAATGCAAATTTCGGCATAAGCGAAGTAAGCCCACTATAAAACGCAATCTCTTTTGTATGCATTCTATCATACAGAACTCCAACGCATAGAAACAGAGCTCCCGATATAACACCATGGCTTACCATTTGAAAAAGAGCTCCTTCAATACTTAATGCGTTAAAAGCAAATAAGCCAGCAGTTACAAAACCCATGTGAGCAATCGAGGAATATGCTATCAACTTTTTCATATCTTGCTGCATGAGGGCAACTAAAGATGTATAAATCACAGCAATAATACTAAGTACAAAAACAAAGTCCGCAAAATATTCTGAGGCCCCAGGAAATAAAGGAATCGAAAATCTAATAAGACCATATCCACCAAGCTTAAGTAAAATACCAGCAAGCACTACCGACCCAGCTGTTGGCGCTTGCACGTGAGCATCTGGCAACCAGGTGTGTACAGGCCACATAGGCACCTTAACAGCAAAGGATGCAAAGAACGCAAGCCATAACCAATTTTGAACATCAAGCTGATATCTAGGTAGGATATTCACAAGATCTGGAATATATGTAGTTTCAGCTTGGAAGTAAATGTAGACAATCCCAAGCAACAGCAACACTGAGCCAGCCAAGGTATATAAAAAGAACTTAAAAGCGGCATAGACTCTATTTTCACCACCCCAAACCCCTATAACCAAATACATTGGGATAAGAACCGCTTCGAAAAAAATATAGAACAGCAATAGATCGAGAGCTAGAAATGTCCCCATGATAAATGTTTCCATAACCAGAAATGCAATCACAAATTCTTTGATACGCTTATCTATGGAATTCCAACCAGATAGTATGCATATAGGAATTATAAATGCACTAAGTAACACTAGCGGTATGGAAATACCGTCCACGCCAAAACTATAAAAAATATCGCTACCCTCGATCCATGCTGTTTTTTCAACAAATTGATACGTGCTAAGCGTTGGATCAAATAATACCCACAATACTACAGATAGTATAAGCACTATGAGCGATGTAATAATTCCATAAATTTTATAAAATGTATCGGAAAGTTTAATTGGTAAATACCCGGCTAAACAAAGCAATCCAGCTGCCACTAATGGCAAAAAGGTAATTATCGATAATATCGGCATTTCAATCATCTTATAACCAAAATTTATAGCATTAAAAACAACATCCAACTCAGGAATCCAACCAGCCCCAGCATCATAACGAAACTATAATGATAGATAAATCCAGTTTGCATTATGCTGGTAAGTTTCGCAAATAAATGAGTTGCAGCAGCGCTTCCATTGGGGAGACCATCCACCATGCGCATATCAATACTACGCCATAAAAACCTGCCTAGCTTTTTAGAGGATTTTACAAATAGAAAGTCATAAGCTTCGTCAACATACCATTTGCTCAACAAAAACTTATATGTGTTTTTAAACTTCATACTTAATACGTAAGCAACTTGAGGCTTGCCCATATAAATAATGAATGCCGTTACAATACCTAATATTCCAGCAAGCAATGGCAAATGTCCATAAATATGGTCCATGTTTTCAATGCGCTCAATTGAATTATGCTCCACCATTACAAAGATAGAGTTACGCCAAAAATCATGCGTGGCATCTACCATTCCGAGCATCTTAGCCCCTACATAACCTATGCATACGGACCCCACTGCAAGAATAAGTAGTGGGAATGTCATGCTAACAGGTGATTCATGAACATGCTCCATAACTTTCTGGCTAGCGTTTGGCTTGCCATGGAAAGACATAATTATAAGCCTAAAAGAATAGAATGCAGTTAGCACGGCCGCGAGCAAACCCACCATATAAGCAGATTCTCCAAACGCTGTACCAGAAGCCATAGCGGCTTCCAAGATAGTATCCTTAGAATAAAATCCAGCGAATGGGAAAATTCCCGCAAGCGCTAAAGAACCTATCCACATCATGGCATAGGTGAAAGGAATTTTTTTCCAAATGCCACCCATTTTACGTAAGTCTTGCTCGTCCGACATCGCATGAATAACGCTGCCTGCACCCAAAAATAGTAAAGCCTTAAAAAAGCCATGCGTCATTAAATGAAATATTCCAGCTGAATATGCCGAAACTCCACAAGCAAAAAACATATACCCTAACTGGCTACAGGTTGAATATGCTATGACCCTCTTTATATCATTTTGCACAAGAGCAATACTCGCTGCAAATAGACATGTAAACGCACCTATACATGTAACTACAGAAAGCGCTACGCTACTATATTCAAATAATGGTGAACACCTAGCAACCATAAATACACCAGCCGTCACCATAGTTGCAGCATGTATCAATGCAGAAACGGGAGTCGGACCTTCCATAGCATCCGGCAACCAAGTGTGCAAACCAAATTGCGCAGATTTACCCATAGCTCCTATGAACAACAGTAGGCATGTAAGTGTAATGACCTTAACCTCATAGCCAAATACATGAAGGGTCGCATCAGAAATAATTGGGGCCGCAGCAAAAGCACCGCTAAATTCAATACTACCTAAATACCAAAACACCATAAAAATACCAAGTGCGAAGCCAAAGTCGCCAACTCTATTTACAAGGAATGCTTTTATTGCTGCGGCACTTGCTGTATCTTTTTTAAACCAAAAACCTATTAACAGATAAGAGGCAACGCCAACTCCTTCCCAGCCAAAAAAGAGTTGCAAGAAATTGTCTGATGTAACTAAGCTGAGCATAAAGAAAGTGAAGAGTGACAAATAAGACATAAACCTTGGCTTACACTCATCATGACTCATGTACCCTACAGAGTAAACATGAACTAAAGCTGAGACATAGGTAACAACTATCAGCATTACTGCTGTTAGGGTATCAATATAAATTGCCCATCGCGCTTTAAAATTACCCACACTAATCCAATCCAAAAGTGCTATGTGTATTAAGCTCCCGTCAAGTACAACTCCTTTAAAAAGAAGGGTAGCGCTTGCAGCAGATATTATGAGCATTCCACAAGTAATAAATTGGGATAAAGCATCATTTATAACTCTGGAACTTAAGCCTACAACAGCAGCAGCAAATAATGGAGCGAAGATTAATACACACGCAATTATCTCAAGGTTCAAAAAGCCCATGCCTATCCTCTCATTTCACTTATATCTTCAACATCAATTGTGCCGCGGTTCCGGAAATACACCACTAAGATGGCAAGCCCAATTGCTGCTTCAGCCGCAGCAACTGTAAGCACCATAATAGTAAATATTTGGCCAGTGAGATCATTAAGATACACCGAAAAAGAAACAAAATTTATATTAATGCCAAGAAGCATTAGCTCGATAGACATAAGTATTGTGATAACGCTTTTGCGATTTATAAAGATCCCACAAATACCTATAGTAAAGATTAGTGAGCTAAGCAGCAAAAAATGCATAAGATCTATGCCAACACCAACCATCATATTTTTACCCCCTGCCCCACTTTAACTTCAACAAGCTCTACTGAGTCTTCTGGGCGCTGCATAACTTGTTTAGTTATGTCCTGCCTTTTCGCATCCTTACCATGGGTAAGCGTAAGTACAATAGCGCCAATCATGGCCACAAGAAGCACTAACCCAGAAAGCTGGAACACAATGAAATAATCAGTATATAAAACCATACCGATTTGCTCTGTATTTGTTAAATTCACAACATTTGCTGCATCAGACACCTTGGGTAAAAACATAGCGGAATTACTAAGCGCTATATAGATTTGTAAAAATATTACCGCACCTAAAACAATGCCTATAGGCGCATGCCTAAGAAAACCACGTTTAAGCTCAGCTACATTAATGTTAATCATCATAACTACAAATAAGAACAGCACGGCAACGGCACCGACATAAACGATTACCAATGTCATAGCTATAAATTCCGCCCCAAGCAGAATAAACAAAGCCGCCGCATTAAAAAATGCAAAGATCAAAAATAACACTGAATGCACAGGATTTCTAAGCAGCACAACCATAAGAGCCGCCATAACCAGCAGCGCACCAAACGAATAAAATAGAATATCTACCATACGGATTCATCTTAATTTGCTTTATAAATATTTACTTGGCAAATCACTTTTATGCAAGTTTTTTCACGTGCAACACTGATGAAAACAAAATCATCTCTGGCAACCGTTGCAAAAAAAGGTAGACCTAGCACCTATTACTATCTTTTGTATTTCCTTATTACATGCCCTGCAAGGCTCACCATGCTTTCCATAGACTTTAAATTGATGTTGGAAATACCCCACATCACCATTGGAGCGAACATAATCTCTTAGAGTTGACCCTCCAGATTTTATTGCAAGGTTTAACACCTCTATAATGCTTGCATGCAGCTTTTGGATTTCTTGAGAAGACAAATCGCAAGACCGGCGGTTGGGTAAAATTCCAGCCATGTAGAGCGCCTCAGACGCATAAATATTACCAATTCCTACAACCAGGTTTGCATTCATGATTACCGATTTAATCTGCGCCTTTCTACCCGCACAAATATTAGCCAACGCTTCTTTGGTAAATTCTAGCTCAAGAGGTTCCAAGCCTAAATTGCAAAGCAAAGGCTCTTTTGCAAAATGTGCACGCCTAATGAATTTAACTACGCCAAAGCGCCTTGGGTCATTAAAAATTAATGCAGAACCATTAGTAAATGTGATTGTAAGGTGATCATGCTTTTGAGCGCCAGCATTTATCAACACCTTCCCCGACATGCCAAGGTGAATTAGCAGTATATCCCCACTCTCAAACTCAATAATTATATATTTACCACGCCTTCTGCAACTTATTATTTTTCTGCCAACTAGCTCTTGTTGCTCAATCTGCATCCGTCTACCACGAAAGGTAAGCTCTGAGCACTTACTTGATTTCACAGTTAAGCCGACTATAGAGCTTTGCAGACCGCAAACAACCGTGTGCACTTCTGGCAGTTCAGGCATCTGGTCTACCTATGGAATAATAATTTATATCCGCCCTTTTTATGTCTTCAATGGCAAATAGATTACGCAAATCAAAAAGCACCTTTTTATTAAGTTTAGCCACTAGCTGATCAAGCCCGAATAATTGAAACTCTGGCCATTCAGTTATTATCAATGCAGCATCTACGCCCTCAAGCGCATCCTTCATAGAGCTCTGTAAAGCAACCCCTAATAATTCATGCGCATCTTTTGGATTCGCAGGGTCATAGCATCTTACCTCAAACCCAGCCTTTAGTAGTGCTGGCACTATAATGAGCGATGCGCTATCCCGCATATCATCAGTCTCTGCTTTAAAGGTAGCACCTAGTATTGCTATCTTTTTACAACCATACTTATTAAAGACATTTATAATGCGCTCCACTAGCTTTTGTTTTCTAGCATCATTAGCTGTAATTACTGCTTCAACAATACTTAAATCTACATTTTTTTCCTTCGCTATATAACTAATTGCCTTAGTATCTTTGGGGAAACAAGACCCCCCATACCCAGGGCCCGCATGCAAGTAGTGCCCGCCTATTCGCTTATCCAACCCCATTCCTTTTGCCACTTCATCTATTGTAGCCCCAGCAGCCTCGCATAAATCTGCAATCTGATTAATATACGCAACTCGCATAGCTAAGTAAGCATTGGATGCATATTTAATTGTTTCTGCAGTTGGGTTGTCGGTTATCAAAATTGGCACATCTTGAGAAGTTAATGGCTGGTATAACGCTTCAGCAATTTTGCGTGCTCTTTGTGAATTAGCTCCAATCACAATACGATCTGGCTTTAAAAAGTCGTATACGGCAACTCCTTCACGCAAGAATTCTGGGTTTGATATAACATCAAATCTATCTGCAACTCCAATAGCCGCAAGTTCATTACGAACCAAGCTCGCTGTACCAATTGGCACTGTAGATTTTATGACAAGCGATTTATATCCAGTTGCAACATTCGCCACATCTCTAATAGCTTTCATTAAATAGCTTAAGTTAGCCTCACCTGTCGGTAGCGATGGCGTGCCTACTGCAATAATTATTACCTCTGCATCATTTACATCCATCAGGCTTGTGGAGAATTTTAAATTACCCCTTTTGCTGGCGCGCACAACCATTTCTTCAAGCCCTGGCTCGTAAATTGGAATGATGTTGCGCTTTAGATTATCAATTTTTTGCGCGTCTTGATCAATGCATATCACATCCATATTAAAGCTTGCAAAACAAGCTCCTGCCACAAGTCCTACGTATCCAACACCAATTACTGCTATTTTCATAAATTAAACTCATAATCTAAAAATAAATATGCTACAATCTAGCTCATATTAAGTAAAAATGCCATGACCAAAATTAAGAAATTATCCGATAAAACCATCAATCAAATCGCCGCCGGCGAGGTGGTGGACCGTCCTGCATCAGTTATAAAAGAATTGGTAGAAAATGCCATTGACGCTGGCGCAACTTGGATTTTTGTGGAAATTGAAAGTGGAGGAAAAAATTGTATACGCATTTCTGATAATGGCTGCGGGATGGAGAAATCCGATCTAGAGCTCGCAGTTGAGCGGCACGCAACCTCTAAACTCGATGAAGAAAATATCAATTGCATAAACTCATTAGGTTTTAGAGGCGAGGCTCTGCCTTCCATAGGATCCGTCTCTAACCTCACAATAACCACAAGGCAAAATGGCGAAGAGCATGCTTGGAGCATTCACATATCAGGAGGCGAAAGGAACGATCCCATCCCTGCAGCGAGAGAAATTGGCACAACCGTTGAGGTTAAAGATTTATTCGTTCACACTCCGGCCAGGCTCAAGTTTATGAGGTCAGAAGCAACCGAGCGAGCGCACGCAATTTCGCTAATTCAAGAATTTGCATTGTGCTATCCACATACTCATTTTTGCTTTGCGAGCGATGGTGAAACTATTTTAGATTGTCCAATTGCTTCAAATGAAGAAGAGAGATTGGCGCAATTATTTGGCGCAGAATTTGAAAAAAATATGGTTCCTGTAAATCGCAGAGGGGCTGACATTAATATTAAAGGCTTTGTGGGCATCCCAACTTTCACTCATAGAACTAGCGCAAACCAGCACATTTTTATAAATGGCCGCTCCGTTAAAGATAAGCAAATTTTTGCAGCCATAAAAGCAGCATATACCAACCTTATGACACATGGATTCTTTGCAGCGGTAATATTGCACTTATCGATAGATCCATATGAAGTGGATGTTAATGTGCACCCAGCAAAAACCGAAGTTAGGCTTCGTGACCCCAATAAAGTTAAGGGCTTTGTAATCACTGCAATTAGGTCAGCGCTAAGTAGTGCTCCATCTAGCACCTCAACAATGGTGGTTGATAGCGTGGTAAGTGTTGCAAAATCCTCAATACAGGCAAAACCTATCGAATCAAAAATACCCTTTAACTTCAATGACAATGCCCCCTCTCATTACCAAGCTGCAGCTCCTAGAGCCAACTACGCCCCACCCTCTCCAGCACCAATGTTACAGCCCGTTGTTGTGGAGCACCCTTTAGGGAATGCTTTATTTCAGATAGATGCAACTTATATAATAGCCCAAAATTCCGAAGGGTTAGTTTTGGTAGACCAGCATGCAGCACATGAGCGCCTTGTACTAGAACGCATGAAAAATAGCGTAGTAAATTTGAAGAGCCAAAATCTATTGATCCCTCAGGTGGTTGATCTGGGCGCCGCACTTACCACGCATTTGTTGGAGCATGTGGATGAGTTATCCAAGTTTGGCCTTGCAATTGAGCGCAATGGTATTACGCAAGTTATTGTGCGACAAATTCCGGAGTTTCTGGACAAAGATGCAACCCCAGATGTGCTAAAGGAGATTGCACAAATGCTAATGCAAGACTCTGAAGCAAATATTTTAGAAAGCAAAAGAGATGAAATATGGGGCAACATCGCTTGCCACTCCAGCATTAGAGCCGGCAGAAAATTAAGCATCCCCGAGATGAATGCCATTTTACGGCAGATAGAATCCACCCCCTTCGCTTCCCAGTGCAATCACGGACGCCCTACTTTTGTGATAATAAAACCCAAAGATTTAGCCAAAATTTTCGAGAGAACTTCTTGATTAATAAAAAATATATTGCACCTCCCCTAAAATCAGGTAAAATCGCAAAAAATAAAATAAATAACAGAGGCTTAGTTATGAAGATAAAAGATTTAGATGATCTTAAAGTATTTGCATTTAAAGCTGCAGTTGCTTTTAGCAAAATTGACCCTAGCAGCGATACTTGCAAAGAGATAGCAGCAGAGCTAGGGATGAAATTAGATGCTCTTAAACAACATTCTTCAGGTATATATGACTCTAAGACTCCGCTTTCTCTGACCGATGCCGATCGTCTGCATTTAGCAAATTTCATCGGCAGGCTTAGAGAAAAAATAATAGGCGTTACCACAAGTGAATCTTCCGAACAAAGGAACCTGGGCATAGCTAAATCTGATTTCAATGTCGATGCTAAAGAAGCATTAGATAATCTTTTCGCTATATTCCAATTAGGATGTTGCTATAAAGCAAATGCGCCACTGATGTTTAGTTTCGTTCATGTACCCACTTTTATTGAAATTATGAATGCACTAGACCCTAAGCTTAACGCTACTGAAAATAAAGGGCTATCTAGCGTTGAACTTAAAGAGTTAAAAAATTTTTTGAAGCTCCAAAAAATTGATAAAAGCCCTTATACAATGGATCAAGAAGAAGTAAAAAAAGCCGCAAAAAAAGCTCGGTTGAAACTTCATCCTGATAAAGGTGGCAAGGAAGAGGAATTCAAGAAGTTTGATGGACTGTATAAAATATGGATTGCTAATAAGCCTGAGGATATACAAGATATTGAGTTAAAAAAAACTGGATTAGAGATACAGCAACTATTTTGCGAAATATATAATAAAAGTGTTTGTAAAATATGCAAATCATCTGCGGAATATCATGATACGTCATACTCCCCGACATTATAGCTGCATGGCAGGTAATATCTGGCATGCAAGCCGCTTAATTATGTCTGCGCCCTGAATTATTAGCTCTTTTAGCCAATCTATACCCCATCTGAAGTAAGAATATTCACGGCATTTATATTT
>JAJTHY010000023.1 GCA_021298045.1 Candidatus Jidaibacter sp. | reverse complement strand
ATATGGGCGCTGTTATATCATTCTCTCCTAGGCTAGATTCTTTCGAACACACTATGAGTATTAATTGTGGCAAGCTGAACAAACTAGTTGCTGATTATGACATTGTACGCAAAATGCGCGCTTCTGTACTGGTTTTAGGCCCCATGCTTGCCCGCTTCAAAGAAGCAAAAGTATCTTTGCCAGGCGGATGTGCGATTGGTACCAGACCTGTGGATATGCATTTGTCTGCGTTAGAATTGATGGGAGCTACCATTGAGCTGGAGCATGGTTATATACTAGCTAAAGCCCCAAATGGCTTAAATGGTGCTGAAATCTTTTTTGACAAAGTCTCTGTAGGCGCTACCGAAAATATTTTAATGGCAGCCACTTTGGCTGAAGGGAAAACAACTATACACAATGCTGCGCGCGAACCCGAAGTAGTTGATCTATGTGAGTTTCTAATTAAACTCGGTGCAAAAATTGAAGGAATCGGTTCTGATACTTTGATTATAACTGGTGCTTCACAACTTTTGGGAACAGAGCATAAAATGATTCCAGACAGAATTGAAGCCGGAACTTTCGCAATACTTGCTGCTGCAACAAACGGCAAATTAACAATAACAAACTGCGCTCCAAAGCATCTATCTTCGTTAATTCATCATTTAAAAAATGCTGGTATCGCAGTCGAGGAAAGCGAAACGCAAATGGTTGTGCATCGTGAAAATAATCATATTTCTCCTGCAAATGTGCAAACAGCCCCTTACCCTAATTTTCCTACAGATCTGCAAGCTCAATTTATGACCATGCTAACTTTAGCAAATGGAGTTTCTCACATAACTGAAACAATTTTTGAAAATCGCTTTATGCATGTTAACGAATTGATTCGTTTGGGAGCTGATATTTCAATCAATGATAACACCGCTATAATAACTGGGGTGGAGAAACTCAAAGCTGCGGACGTTATGTCATCGGATCTAAGAGCCTCGGCTTCACTTGTGATTGCTGCACTTTGTGCCAATGGGGAGAGCATTATTCACAGAATTTACCACTTAGATCGTGGCTATGAAAACATCGAACGCAAGCTATCGCTAGTTGGCGCTCGAATCACAAGATTTTCATCTTGATTTATCTGGGGAAATTTATTTTCAAAGGGCGCTTGCAAGGATGAAAAATACGTGTTATACCGGTCCTACAAAATAGGACTTAGTGTTGATGAAAGATCATAGCATTTTAGTAAATAGATATACGCGCAGCTTATACCAAGTTGCCAGTGCACAAAATAGCATTGATATTGTGTACGGAAGCATGCTTAAGATTTTTGAAAACTTAGATTCTTTTGGTGAATACAAAAATTTAGCCTTGAGTCATCAGGTTCCTGCTAGAACTAAAAGTATCATTTGGGGTGCCATTCTAGATACACTTGAGGTAGACGATTTAACTGCATCTTTTATACGCCTACTAATAAGCAATAGAAGGTCCCATTTATTCCCTAAAATAGCCATTAGGCTTCGTGAATTAAAATTTGAACAAGAAGGTGTAAAACCGGCAACTGTTTATACAAGCTTTAAATTATCGGATTCTGAGCAAAAGCTAATTAAAAAGAATTTAGAAAAAATTTATGGGCAGCAAATAGAATTGAGTAACCGTGTTGACAAAGAAATCTTAGGAGGAATGGTTCTATACATTGATCCATTTATGCTAGATGCATCGCTTAAATCGAAATTAAATAAAATTAAACAAACTTTATTATCTTAGAGTTTATTGGAGAAATTATGAAAGCAACTGAAATCACCAGTATATTAAAGTCAAAAATTCAAACCTTGGCTCCGCAGGATGAACTAAAGGAAGTTGGTCGCGTTGTTAAAGTTTCCGATGGTGTAGCCGTGGCTTATGGTTTGGATAATGTAAAATCTGGGGAATTAGTGGAATTCAGCTCTGGTGTTAAGGGGATGGTATTAAACCTTGAGACCGATTCCGTTGGTATAGTAATTTTCGGTAGCGAGCAGAATGTTAGTGAAGGTGACGTTGTAAGCCGTACAAAAAAAATAATACAGGTTCCTGTAGGCATGGGGATGCTGGGTAGAGTTGTAGATCCACTGGGCAACCCTATAGATGGCAAAGGTGAGCTTAAGAATGTTGAGTATAGAGATGTGGAAATTAAAGCTCCCGGCATTATTCAAAGAAAATCTGTTCATGAGCCTGTGCAAACAGGTATAAAAGCAATTGATAGCCTAATCCCAATTGGGCGTGGCCAACGTGAGTTATTGATTGGTGATAGGCAAACTGGTAAAACTACTATCGCACTTGATACTATTATTAACCAACGTCAGGCCTTCCTTGAAGGAGATAAGAATAAAACTCTTTACTGCATTTACGTTGCTATTGGCCAAAAGCGTTCAACTGTGGCGAGGATTGTTAAGAAGCTGGAAGAAACTGGCGCCCTACCCTACACTATCGTGGTTTCGGCTACGGCTTCGGAACCTGCACCATTACAATTTTTAGCTCCAGATTCCGGATGTTCAATGGGTGAATTCTTCACAGACAATGGCATGCATGGATTAATTGTATATGATGATCTAAGTAAACATGCGGTTGCTTATCGTCAAATGTCTTTGCTATTGCGCCGCCCACCAGGACGCGAAGCTTACCCTGGCGACGTTTTCTATCTACACTCTAGATTATTAGAGCGCGCTGCTAAAATGTCTGATGAAGCTGGAGCTGGTTCTTTAACCGCACTTCCAATCATCGAGACCCAAGCTGGTGACGTATCTGCATATATTCCTACTAACGTAATTTCCATTACAGATGGCCAGATATTCCTAGAGTCTGAATTGTTTTACAAGGGTGTTCGCCCTGCTGTGAATGTTGGTCTTTCGGTTAGCCGCGTTGGTTCTGCCGCACAGATCAAGGCAATGAAGCAAGTTGCTGGTAGCATTAAATTAGAATTGGCTCAATATCGTGAGATGGAAGCCTTTTCTCAATTTGGTTCGGACCTTGATGCCTCTACGCAAAAATTGTTAGCTCGCGGAGCTAGACTAACTGAATTGCTAAAGCAAGCTCAATACTCTCCATTTGCTGTAGAAGATCAGGTTGCAGTTATATTTGCTGGTGTTAAAGGTTATTTAGATGACATTAATATTTCTGATATTAAGAAATTTGAACAGGCTTTGCTCCAATATCTTAAATCTTCCCATAAAGATATTTTGGAAGCTATTAGGAAAGATGGCGCAATTAGTTCAGATACCGAAAATAAACTGCATGAAATTCTCAAACAATTTTCTAAGGTATTTGTATAGATGCCCTCGCTTAAATCGATAAAATTAAGAATAAAAAGTGTAAAATCTACCCAGAAAATTACCAAGGCTATGCAAATGGTTGCTGCGTCTAAATTAAGACGTGCACGTGAGAAAGCTGAAAATTCATCGGTTTATGCGAGCAAAATGGTCATGCTAGTGCAAACACTCTCTCATGGGATTGATAAAATGTCTTTTGACAAAATCAACCTATTGCATGGAAGTGGTAAAGATAAAGTCCATTTGTTAGTTGTGATTACATCTGACCGTGGCCTTTGTGGATCCTTTAATCATGCACTCTGTAAACAAGTACGTGCTAAAATTCAAGAATTAGAATCTGCTGGGAAAGAGGTTAAGCTCATATGCATTGGCAAGAGAGGCGTGGATCTTCTTAAGAGCCAACATAAAGATAAGATGATAAAAACTTACCAACATTTGGCTGGAAAATCTGGTGTAAAATTTGAGCAAATAAAAGAGATAGTTGAAGATATAATAAAGGAATTTAACAACAACGCTTTTGATGTTTGCTCTTTATTTTTCAGCAAGTTTCAATCATCAATTTCTCAAGTCCCTAGTGAAACTATAGTCATCCCATTTCAACAGGATGAAGAATGCTTTTTTGAACATGGTTGTGAGTTTGAGCCAAATCAAGAAGAAATTATAGAAAATTTGTTGCCTAAAAACTTAGCTATGCAGTTTTATGTGGGAATGTTGGAAAGCATCTCCAGTGAGCAAGCAGCCAGGATGACAGCGATGGACAACGCAACCCGCAACTCTGGAGATATGATAAAACGTCTTCAACTGGTATATAACAGAACTCGCCAAGCACATATTACGCGTGAACTAATAGAGATTATCTCCGGCGCTGAGGCAGTTTAAAAGGCTATAGTCTTCGCGAGCGGTAGCTAAACCAAAACCCATTCTAAACTGAAGACTTTTTTCGCTTAAAATTTTTTCAAGGCGAGATGCAGGTGTTCAGTTTAGAACGAGTTTTGGTATATAGCTAATTCAACTACAAAAAAGGCACGGTTTTTGCTTTAATTGTCATTCCGCACGCAGTTCAGGAATCTTAAGATCCCAAGCAATAGCGAGGATGACAAAAAGGGTAGTGGTCCTGCAATGACACTCATTATGCTAATTAACCATTTTTTGACGACGCCTTATTCATAATTCAGATACGATATGAAAATTTTTCATGCGGTTACCCTGGAGATAACCCTGGGTATACATGAAGATTGTCTTGAAAAATATGCTGGCAGCGTATAATATTGTGGCTACAGACCTTGAGTTATTTGTATGTTTAAAGGATTATTAACTGCTCTGGTTACTCCATTTAAAAAAGGGGAAATTGATTTCGAATCTTTCGCAAATTTAATCTCTTGGCAAATTTCTGAAGGCATCCATGGATTGGTTGTAAATGGCACCACAGGAGAAAGCCCAACAATTGAAGAAAATGAATTTTGTGAATTGATTAAAACAGCGGTAAAAATTGCAGATGGTAGAGTACCAATAGTTGTTGGTACTGGAACAAACTCTACAGCAAAAACTATTAGGCTTACACAATTAGCCCAAAAGTTATGCGCTGATGCTGCACTTGTAGTAGCTCCGTATTATAATAGGCCAACCCAGGAAGGTTTGCATGCTCATTATAAATCCGTTCATGATGAAACAAACTTACCAATTATTCTATATAACGTTCCTAAGCGAACTGGTGTAGATATCACCGCCGATACTGTATGCAAACTTGCTGAGCATAAACGTATTGTGGGAGTTAAGGAATGCAGTGGTGACATATCTAGGGTCTCCTATATGGATTCAATGATTACTAAACTGGGTAGAAAGGATTTCTCCATACTTGCTGGCAATGACCCTGAATCTCTTACTTTCGCTGCAAACGGTGGCAAGGGCTGCATTTCTGTAACAGCGAATATAGCGCCTAAACTTTTGGCATACATGCATGAACTTATGATGGCAGGACAGTTCAAAAACGCTTTAGTTTTGCATAATAAGATGAATATTTTGCACAACGCTATGTTTTGTGAGGTTAATCCAGTTCCAGTTAAATACGCACTGTATATGATGGGTAAAATAGCTAATGAGCTTAGGTCTCCTTTACTTCCTTTAAGTAAAGAGCGGGAAAAAGAAGTATCAAGTGCAATGAAAGAAGTTGGGATATTATGACCCATCCTCGAAATGCGAAAATAGTTATTGGGCACGATGAAGCAATTGCCTCATTTAAAAAACTTATTGCAAGTGGCAAACTACACCATGCATGGCTTCTTTATGGCCCTAAGGGAATAGGAAAGGCATCTTCTGCATATTTATTTGCTAAAGAGCTATTACAAAATAATTCACATGACGATCGCACGTTTAAGCTGATTGAAAACAACACACATCCAGATATGTTTGTGATTGAAAGCGAAAATGAAGATGATGAAATAGGTTCGGAAATTAAAGTAGACCAGGTGCGAGAGTTATTGAGCTTTTTACACACAACACCAGCTCTATCCAAGCGCAAGGTGGTGATAATAGACTCAGTTGAAATGTTGAATAACAATGCGGCTAATGCTTTGTTAAAAGCGCTTGAGGAACCCTCCCTGCATATCACCTTTTTGCTTGTATGTAATTCCTTTAGGAATTTACCCGCCACAATTAAATCTCGTTGCGCTGTGCTAAAGTTCAATGCGTTGGGCTTGGAGGAGTTTGCTAGGGTATTAGGCAGTAATGCGAGTGATACAAAATCTGTATATGAACTGAGTTATGGCTCTTTAAGCATTGCACAGGTAATAGCTAAACCTGAAAATTTGGAATTGTTAAAGCAGGTGAAAGGGGTGGTGAATAGCGGAGCACAAAGTTTATCGCAACTTATAAAGCTGAAGAAATCCCTATCCAATGACGAGTCATGGCATTGCTTTACATATGTAATACTTAGACTGATAATGGATAAAATAAAGCAAACAGCTCTTGAAGGCGAAAACGTAGAACCTTTATTGCAATGGTATACTAAAACTTCTGAAGCATTGAAGGAGCAAGAAATATTTAATTTAGATAGAGAAAATGTCGCGCTTAATATCTTTTCTAATAACCAATAAAAAACCTTTAAGTTTTAGCTTATGCTTCATATTGGTTCTTAAAGTAATATTTCTTGATCAAGTTACCAAGCTTGCTGTACTTGAATATTTTGCGACGAATACCGATTCTATTAATGTCTTTTCCTTTTTAAATATTGTGGAGGTTTATAACAAAGGTGTGAGTTTTGGATTATTTGGTTCCATAGAACACGCTAATATCATTTTAGCTATAACCTCGAGCTTAATAATTTGCGGTTTATGGATCTGGTTTATCCGCAATATCAATTATTTCAATGGCATTGCTGTTGGTTTAATAACTGGCGGTGCTATCGGCAACTTAATAGACAGGGCTCTTTATCATGCTGTGGTGGACTTTATAGATTTTCATATAGGTAATTGGCACTATCCAGCATTCAATGTTGCAGATGGATCTATAGTTTTGGGTGTGGTAGTATTAATAATTGTTACATGGAAAAATTAATTAAAATATTGGATTGACTAATAAAAACATTTTTAAAATTGAATCTAAGTATAATTTAGCTGGTGATCAACCTAAGGCTGTTGACGCATTGATTAAAGGTTTGGAAGCAGGAAAGCGAAATCAAGTATTATTAGGCGCTACAGGAACTGGAAAAACCTTTACCATGGCGAATATTATAGCAAGAACAAACCGCCCCGCTATAATCATGGCCCATAATAAAACTTTGGCAGCTCAGCTTTATAGCGAGATGAAATCTTTCTTTCCTAATAATGCAGTTGAGTATTTTGTTTCATATTACGATTACTATCAGCCAGAAGCCTATATTCCTAGGACTGATGTTTTCATAGAAAAGGATTCTCAAATTAATGAACAAATAGATTTAATGCGCCACTCAGCCACCAGGGCATTGCTGGAAAGGCGCGATGTAGTTTTAGTAGCATCGGTTTCATGCATTTATGGTTTGGGTTCTCCGGAGTGGTATCTCAAAATGATTCAGAAGCTAGAAAAAGGTTTGAAAATTGGCCGTAATACGCTTATGGAAAAATTGATAGAGCTACAATATACCCGTAACGATATTGACTTTCAAAGGGGGGCTTTCCGTGTTCGTGGAGATACACTTGACATTTTCCCTTCGCATTATCAGGACCGTGCATGGCGAGTAAGCTTTTTTGGGCAAGAGATAGATAATATAAATGAGTTTGACCCACTAACCGGAGAGCGCACAGCAAAGTTAGATGAGATAACGATTTTTGCAAATAGCCATTATATAACGCCAAGGTCTACGCTAGAGCAGTCTATCAAGCTCATTAAGCAAGAGATGAAACAGAGATTGGAGTGGTTTAGAGATCATAATAAACTGATAGAGGCTCAAAGAATTGAACAAAGAACCATGTTTGATCTTGAAATGATAATGGAAAGCGGCTCTTGCAAAGGGATAGAAAATTATTCTCGCTATCTTTCTGGTCGCGGGCCTGGTGAACCGCCACCAACACTTTTTGAATATCTTCCTCAAGATGCAATTTTGTTTGTGGACGAAAGCCATGTAAGCGTATCCCAAGTTGGAGGCATGTATAATGGAGATAGGGCAAGAAAAAGCACTCTTGTTGAATATGGTTTTAGACTACCTTCTGCGCTAGATAATAGGCCACTCAAGTTTGAAGAGTGGGATGCAATGCGTCCTCAAACTATTTTTGTTTCTGCAACTCCTGCGCCATTGGAATTGCAAATGTCCGGCGGAGAATATGTAGAACAGATAATAAGGCCAACAGGCCTTGTGGACCCAGATTGCATAGTGCGCCCTGCCTCTACCCAAGTAGATGATTTACTCAAAGAGTGCAAAACGGTGGTAGAGCAAGGATCCAGAATTTTGGTCACAACACTCACTAAAAAGATGGCTGAGGATTTAACTGATTATCTAACAGAGATAGGCATTAAAGCAGTATATCTGCACTCTGATGTAGTAACCCTTGAGCGTATAGAGATAATACAAGCTCTTCGTCATGGCACTTATGATGTGCTGGTTGGCGTAAACTTGCTTAGAGAGGGGTTAGATATTCCAGAATGCGCTTTGGTTGCTATATTAGATGCTGATAAAGAGGGGTTCTTACGCTCTAAAACATCGCTAATACAAACTATTGGGCGCGCCGCACGTAATGTAGATGGAAGAGTTATTTTATATGCAGATAAAATGACTAAATCATTAGAAGGAGCAATTGAAGAAACCAACCGCAGACGCGCGGTGCAGGTAGCTCATAATGAAAAACATGGCATTACTCCTGAATCAATTAAAAAAGGGGTAAGCGAAGTTATAAAATCCACGCAGCAAAATGATGAAATACCAGAAGATGAAATTAAGTTATTAAAGCGCAAAGATCTAAATAAATATATTGATACACTTAGAAAACAGATGCTAGACCATGCAGCCAAACAAGAATTTGAAGAGGCTGCTGCGCTTAGAGATCAGATAGCTAGGATTCAAGCAGAAATATTATTAGTGAAGGATTGATTGAAGATTTGTAAGCGTACAGTAAAGGAGGTTTAGTGCAGTGGGTTAATCGTATCCATTCACGGCAGTGGTAACAAAGTAGGATTTAAAACGGCGTGAAGATTTGTGACAGGATTTTGTCCCAATTTTTTCCAGGTAAGAAATAAGGAAATTATCCTTTCAAAAAGGGAGCGTGTAAATAATTGTGTCTAAGAACGCAAGTTCGGGATTAGAAGGGAAAAAAAGGATTGAATTGACTAAAGCTGCATCTGATTATTAATGAAAATGGGGAATTCCAAAGCGTCAGATTTACCACTGGCAATGTTGATGACAGAACACCTGTAAACAGT
>JAJTHY010000101.1 GCA_021298045.1 Candidatus Jidaibacter sp. | reverse complement strand
GCTTAAATGAAGTGGTGTTTAAGTTTGCTATATTATTTGATATATTATCTATATTGTGCTGCTGTGCCGACATTCCAGTTGCAGCAACCATTAATGATCTAATCATAACTTAGCCTCCTAATTTTGCATAAGCTTTAAAAGAGTTGCGTTGCATAACATACGTCTCATTTATAAAATTGGTTGTTTCGGATACTTCTTTTTGAATTTGTGCGAGCAAAGCAATTTCAGAGATTGCGTTTACGTTGGATTCTTCAAGCATTCCTTGTAATACCCGTGAATCAGTAGCTTCATTGATATTTGCTTTAGAAGTAAATAGGCCGTTGCCAAGTTTTTTCATTGATTTTAAATCATCAAATTCTACAACTCCTATCTGCCCACGAGTTGCGTTGCCAACGAAAACGTTACCGTTATCACCGATGATTGGGTCTGCATCGCCTTCTTCGAAAACGATTTCTTGCCCATCTGCAGAAAGCACGCTATAGCCTTCATTGGTAACCAAAACACCTTCGCGGTTGATGTTAAAATGCCCAGCTCTTGTATACCTATTGCCAAGAGGAGTTTGAACTATGAAAAACCCAGGCCCTGATATAGCTACATCTAGCGCTCTTAAAGTCGATTTCATCGCACCTTCTGTGAATTTTGTTACACTTTCCGGGGAGGAGGTCATAGAGGTTTTATCGAGAACATCTTTATGTATATACTGCTTGAATTTCAAGCTGTCTGCTTTAAAACCCGTGGTATTAACATTTGCCACATTATTGCTTAATACCTCCAAATTACGTACGGAGGTCATTTGCTTGCTAGCCAGCACATATGATATATTATCCATTTTCCCCAATTTTCTTTAGCATGCCATTCGTATGCAAGTTCTGTGCCAAGATGAAAAGTTTGGTATTAATAGATTTTCTCAAAAATAAGAGTCTTTAGCGTAAAGTGGTGTTAAGTCTTTGGTGCAGGCGCCAGCTTTAAAAAGTTTCAGCATAATTTCGGGTGAGGGCTTAAGAGTTAGATCTTTGTAATGTCCAATTATTTTATTGCCATTTAACGATAGATTATCAATCTCTTGCTCTGTTAATGCTTGGATAGCGCCAACTTCTGTGTGATTGTGAAATTTTTGGCTAAAGTAGGTGCCTAAACCAGATTTTATAGTAACTATATTCTCTCCAATATAATTCATATTTAAAGTGGCAAGAGAAGAGATGGTAAATATCTTGCAGTTTATTGCAGCCTGCAATCCTAGCGCAAATGCTAGCCCTATGCGGATTCCAGTAAAGCTACCAGGGCCTTTTGTTATTACTACAGTGCTTATATTTTCGTTGGATTTTTGCATAATTTCATCAACAGATGATGCGAGTAATTTAGATTGTTGGTTTAAACTTTCTACTTCTACATGTTGTAATATTTTATCATCTGCAGCTAAAGCGATTGATAGGTAACCAAAGCAGGTGTCAATTATTAAGGTTGTCATTTAAAATTTCCGAGAGATTGTTTTTAGGGTTACTTCCCACTTGCTGTATTATATACGATGCTGCTTTAGCTGCAAGCTCTCCCGCTTCATCTATGGATTTCCCATCAATATAGTTACAAAGGAACCCAGCTGCAAAAGCGGCTTGAGATCCTGTTTTGTCTATAATTTTACTGGATTCCACAGTATTTGCCTTGATGTAATATACTTCCGACCCCCTGATGGCAATTGCTCCTTTTGAGCCATTTGTCACCAAAACTAAGATTTTCAATTTTCTTGCCTTATCGATCATTTTTTGAACATCTCTTACTTCTAAAAGCTCAAACATTGACTTTTGACTGGCTATCAATATGTCTATCTGTTCCGTTAATTTTATGAAATCATCCTTATATTGCTTAGCAAATAATGAATCGGATAACAAAAAAACTCTTTTTGTACTAACTTTTTTTGCAATGTTAAATGCCCTCATTATAGCTCTTGATTGAGCTCCGCCGTCCCATAAGCTGGATTCCGTGATAACTACTTTAAAATCTTTAATTTGATGATATTTAATATCTTGTTGGCTGATTTTTATCCCATTACTCTTAACACCAACGTAGGTGGTTACTCCATCTGGAGTTACGTACACGAGGTTTGCTACTGTTTTTTCTGCTGTGATCGGCGAGGTATTTGTAAGCGATATGCCTAGATTTTTTATGTTATTCAAAAAATATTCACCATATTCATCACGCGCAAGCACTGTGCTGAAAGCAGATTTTCCACCTAAACTTGAATAAACAAATAATAAGCTGGCAATTTCACCGCTGGGAAGTAGAGTGAATTCTTTCAAGGAATCCTTTAATGAGTTCCAGGTTTTATCGTCTGTAAACGAGAGTTTGCCCTTCGGCATATCGTAAGGTATTGTTAAATGGCGCTTTATATATTCATCATCTACAAAGCTTAATACATCTATTTCTGATAGCCCTATACCCAATATATCATAAGGTTTGTCCTGCTCTTTTTGTATAAGCCTAGCGCTTACAGGCTTTGAGATTGTAATTAATAAAGTTATGGTTAGTAACGTATAAATTAGTTTGCGCATGTTGATTGCGATCTCGTGATTTATTCAAATAATAGGCTAACTAATTTAAAGGAAAAATGAATAATAATCAATGTTATATATACTAAATTAATAACTCTTTAAGTTATCGCGCTAGGGGGAGGTGTTATCTAGTTCCATACCTTTCAAAGCTTGTAATGCAATTATTTCTGCGAAGCATTTTCTGCTCTGATTGCTTAGTTTATATTCGTTAAATTTCTCACATAAAAGTTCTATCGCATGATTAATCGCATTGTCTTTATCTTTTTGTAAGCCCTTTTCGCAGTACTTTAATGCGGTATATTTAATTTTCTCCACTTTTTTATTTAAATGGCTGGTTGTAAGCCATTTAGATTCTCGCGGCAAATCTGTAACTGCTAAAATCAAATAAAAAATATGCTTATTGATACTTGTTCCGTTTCTTTTGCATCGCATATAATAAGAATCTGCCATAGATGCCACTGTCATTTTATTGTAGGAGCCATATTGAATATCTGCCCCCCTTTGCATTAATTGAGCTACAATATCCCATTTATGATAGTGAGCAGCAATACAGATGCTTGTTTTATTGTAGTGGCGTGATTCTTTTTCAGAGCATATTGCATTAACGTTGACTGAGGTGTATTTAAGCATTTCTTCAGCCACATCCCACTGTTTATAAAATGTTGCCAACCACAAAGAATTGGTCCCTTTAAAGGGGCCGGATCTCCTTATAGAATCTGGATTTAAGCTAAAAAGTATCTTTTGAATTCTCTTTTCATACTTTTCTTTTTTTTGGGAACTCCTGCTTTCATCATGTAAAATGTATAAAAATAAACATCTTTCTTCGGTTAATTTATGTTGAGAGTTAAGCATAAATAATATTTATTAATGTATGTTTTTGCATATTATGAGATTATTTATCATAATAATCAACATAATAATAGCAATATGCTATATGAATGTTTTGAAAATTTAAGTCTTGAAAGTTACATAGTATAGTTTATATTTTTTGTTGAGTAAAAAATCCTAGGTTATTGATGGAATTTTCAGCTAAAAGAGATGATTTAAGCAAGGTGCTCTCGCACGTCCAATCAATTGTTGAGAAAAGGGCGGCAATACCTGTTTTATCAAACGTTAAAATAACGGCCAATGGCGACAACAGCATTGAGTTGTTGGCAACCGATATGGATATATGTATAGAAGACAGAATTCAAGCGGTTGTGAAGAACCCAATTTGCACAACCATTCCGGCTTCCACCTTATATGAAATCGTCAGAAAGATTTCAGATAATGTTGATGTGAACTTTATTAAGCAGCCTGGGGATAAGGATTCTATAAAAATTCAAGTTGGATCCAGTGAATTCAGCTTACCTACCATTAAACCTGAGGAATTCCCTAGTTTTGAAGATCCTGCAAACACAATGCGTTTTACTATGTCTTCAGAGATATTGCGCGGTTTATTTGCTAAGGTTAGGCATGCTGTTTCTAATGAAGAAACCAGGTACTATTTAAATGGGGTTTATCTGCATGCAGCAGTTTCTGAAGATGGCGTTCCCGTTCTTCGCGCAGTTGCGACGGATGGGCATAGATTAGCGCTTTCTCAAACCACCCCTCCGGAAGGTGCGAGTGATATGCCTGGCATTATAATTCCTAAGAAGACGGTTGCTGAGGTTGTTAAGCTTTTGGACTCTTTCGTTGGAGAAGTTGATATTGCCTTATGTGATAAAAAAATAATTTTTTATGTTGGTAGCTCAGTTATAACCTCGAAACTTATCGATGGTAAATTTCCTGACTATGAGCGCGTCATACCGAAAAATAATGATAAGAATTTAAGTGTTTCCAAAAAAGAGTTTACGGATGCCATTGACTTAGTTATTTCGGTTTCCAATGACAAGACCAAAGCGGTGAAATTTGTTATAAACGGTGAGAAGTTGATGATAAGTGCCACTAGTGAAATGAATGGCAATGCTAGGGGAGCTCAGGATGTGGCAATAGAGTTTGACTCTTCTGAATCATTGGAAATTGGTTTTAACTCCCGATATGTGCTAGACGCATTATCTGCGATTGATGGCGAGGCTGTAAAAATGACCTTTTCCGGAAATTTAGGTGCCGTTACTGCTCGTGACTCAGAGGATAATAACTTTCTGTATATATTGATGCCAATGCAGGTTTAGCCTGGTATATAGCTAGGGAGAAAATTGGTTTGAAATAATGTACGAGTGTCATTGCGAGGCTCCTACTTGGCGACGTGGCAACCTAGACCCTTCGGGCCACCTCTGCTACGGATGAAATCTCAAGGCTCCCGCCGTAGCTGTGGTGACGAAAAGAGTTGGCTGCCGCAATCGCTAAAGCTCTTTCGCAGAGATGAATTTAGAGCTTTTTGCTTTAAATCATAAAGTATTAATTACATCTCTTATCCATAACTCGGGTTAAGAATGGGTTTTGGTATTGGATAGCGAGGATATTTAAATGTCAATTAATCGTTTGTATCTTGAAAATTTTCGCATACATAAAAGTTTTTTGTTTGAGGGTAATCAAGATATAATATTTCTTGAAGGGGCAAATGGTGCTGGCAAAACTAGTGTTTTAGAAGCTATTTCATTTTTATCTCCAGGTAAAGGATTGAGGAATGTGAGCTTTGATGATGCAATAAAGTTTTCTACTAATTCCTGGACTGTATTTGTAAGCGTGGAAAATACCAACGACGGGTTAGTTGAGATCGGGATGAACTGTGGTGAGTCACGCAGAAGAATTATTAAAGTTGATAACAAAAATGTAAGATCTAGCTCGTCTCTGCTCAATTTAATTAAGATTATATGGTTAACTCCTTCCCAAGATGGTCTTCTTGCTGAGTCTAAATCATTGCGACGTAAATTTTTGGATAGGTTAGTTTATAATTTTAACCCGTCTCATGCTGAAGATGTTTCTCGATATGAACACACTTTGCGTGCACGTCTTAGGCTTTTAAAAGATGGAGATGCAGACCCTATATGGCTTACGCAACTTGAAAGAGTTCTTGCGGAAACTTCGGTTAAAATATCTGCTGCTAGATTAGATGCTATAGAGCGTTTAAATATGCATATGAATATGGAAGGTAACATTTTAATTTCACCTGAAATATCTCTATGTTGCACTATTGCAAACAACATAAATTCAAATAGTTATAGCAATATTTTAGTTGGCTTTGAGCGTTCAAGAAATTTAGATGCAAAAGTTGGTAAATCTTTATATGGAGTTCACAGGGCGGATTTTATTATCAAGAATTCAGTAAAGGGTATAAGTGCCAGCAAGGCTTCTACCGGGGAGCTTAAGGTTATGCTGCTATCTTTGATTCTTGCGCAGGTTGAGTCTTTAAATAAGGTTAGCGGTGTTAGGCCCGTAATCCTACTGGATGATATTTTTTCACATCTTGATGAAAAAAGATCGGCAGCATTAATAGAAAAGCTAGAAGTGATAAATGCCCAAGTTTGGGTAACGGGGACCAATTCCCCTAATTTTACCTCAATCTTGAAATGTAAAAAATATATTAAGATTAAGGTGTAAGTATTTGAAGTCGTAAATATTTTATGTTAGCATTTATCAAATGCACCTATCTTATTATATAAAATGAAAAAGAAGATAATAATCTATACTCAAGCAAATTGCCGCCAATCAGATAAAGTAAGGCAATTATTAAGCTCTAAGAAAGTGGACTTTCTAGAGAAGGAGATTACACATGATGTTTTGTTAAAGCGTGAAATGATAGAGCGTACTGGTGGTAGATCAGTTACACCTCAAATATTTGTTGAGGGTAAGTATGTTAACGGTTTAGAAGAGTTACAAGACAAAATAAATAGTTTAGTAGAATCAAAAGCAGCTTAAGGGGGTGCATATGGGTGCTAATCATGTTATCAATGAAGTTTCTGGGATTTTACCTGAGAAACAGGACGACGTGATATTTAGTACTCTTAAGCAGTTTGCAGTTAATGATCCTGATTCAAAGATATTGCATTTTTGGAACAGCGCCGATCCAGACAAATTTGCTAAAAAAATTGCTATGCTGCGGTACGTGGAAGAAAATTGGTCTGCGTGCTTGAATCAGCATAAAATTAAACAACTGGGTGACGTTATCTTTGATACTCATGAGAGTAGAAAAAGCCTAGCTAAGAAATTGTTATCTAAAGAAAAAAAAGGCGAAGATATACAAAAATATTTTTTCAAAAAATTAACTGATAAAATATTAAGTTATAAATTTTATGCTGATTCAAGCACGCAGACCAATT
>JAJTHY010000079.1 GCA_021298045.1 Candidatus Jidaibacter sp. | reverse complement strand
ATATATCTATATTCCATGCGTAAAATAGGCAAAATTTATGAGAAAATTCTTGATTTTCGTATCCATTTTATAAGGGTTTAGCTATATACTACTGCTTCAAAGCTTTCAGCATTGTAGTGCCAAGAGTCGCAGGGGATTCAGATATATGAATACCAGCGCTTTTCATCACTTCTATTTTAGCATCTGCAGTATCACTCCCACCAGAAATTATAGCACCAGCATGCCCCATTCTTTTTCCTGGAGGAGCGGTGCGGCCAGCTATAAATCCTACTACTGGTTTCTTAATCTTAGAATGCCTAATGAACTCAGCGCCTTCAACTTCTGCACCACCACCGATTTCACCAATCATGACAATCGCATCAGTTTCAGGATCAGCCATGAACATTTCTAAGCTATCAACAAAGTTTGTGCCATTAACAGGATCACCACCAATACCTATGCATGTAGATTGCCCTAAGCCAACCGCTGTGGTTTGAGCAACTGCTTCATAGGTAAGGGTGCCAGAGCGAGACACAATACCTATCCTACCTTTTTTGTGTATGTAGCCAGGCATAATACCAATCTTGCATTCATCCGGAGTAATAATTCCAGGGCAGTTAGGGCCAATCAACCTTGTTTTAGAGCCTTTGAGAGCCTTCTTCACTTTAACCATGTCCAGTACAGGTATGCCCTCGGTTATACAAACTGCAAGCTCGATTCCAGCATCGATTGCTTCTAATATAGCATCTGCTGCAAATGCTGGCGGAACATAAATAACAGTAGCATTAGCTTTGGTTTTTGCTACCGCTTCATGCACTGTATTGAAAACTGGCAAGCCAAGATGTTGAGTGCCACCTTTACCTGGGGTTACACCACCAACCATCTTGGTTCCATATGCAATCGCTTGCTCGGAGTGAAAAGTTCCTTGCGCACCAGTAAAGCCTTGGCAAATAACTTTTGTATTTGAATTTACTAAAATCGACATCTATTTCCTCTTAAACTTTTATATTGCTTTCACGATTTTTTCTGCAGCATCTGCAAGGTCATTAGCTGCTATCAAGCTTAAGCCAGATTTGGTAAGCATTTCTTTACCTAAATCTGCATTAGTACCAGCAAGTCTAACTACCACAGGAACCTTAATGCCAATTTCCTTTGCAGCATTGATTACGCCATCTGCGATGATATCGCAACGCATAATGCCACCAAAAATATTAACTAATATGCCTTTAACGTTTTGGTCAGATAAAATAATTTTGAAAGCTTCTTTTACTTTTTCTTTAGTAGCGCCGCCACCAACATCCAAGAAGTTAGCAGGGTCACCACCGAATAATTTTATGATGTCCATAGTAGCCATCGCAAGACCTGCCCCATTAACCATACAGCCAATATTTCCTGTCATTTTTATATAATTTAGGTCGTGTTTGCTGGCTTCAAGTTCAAGCACATCTTCTTCATATTCATCACGCAGACTGACGATATCTGGATGCCTAAATAAAGCATTAGAATCGAAATTCATTTTTGCATCCAGCGCAATAAAATCTCCGCTACCAGTTTCAATCAGTGGGTTGATTTCTACTTGCGATGCGTCCTTGTCCATAAATGCATTATATAGTGCCGCCACAAACTTGCTAAATTTCTTTACTTTATCGCCTTCTAAGCCTAATCCGTAAGCAAGCAGACGTGTATGGAACCCTTGCAACCCAATGGTAGGATCTACATAAACTTTAATAATTTTTTCTGGGTTGCTGTGCGCGACCTCTTCAATTTCCATGCCACCTTCTGTAGATGCAATAAATGCAACTCCAGCGGTATCACGATCTAGTACAACGGAGAGATAATATTCTTTTTTAATATCAGAGCCTTCCTCAATGTAAACTTTTCTAACTTCTTTACCCTCTGGGCCAGTTTGATGTGTTACTAATATTTTCCCTAACAAATCCCTAGCTACATCAGATGCTTCTTGAGGGGTTTTCACCAATTTAACACCGCCAGCTTTACCGCGGCCACCGGCATGGATTTGTGCTTTAACTACAATTACCGGACTTTTTATCTCTTGCGCAGCTGCTTCAGCTTCTTTTGGTGAAAAAGCAACTTTACCGTTTGGAACTGGAACGCCATACTGGGCTAAAATAGCCTTGGCTTGATACTCATGTATATTCATTAAAATAACTCTAAAAAACTAATAACTAAATATTAATACTCCCAAAAGCACAAACTTTCAAGTCCCTATTCTAGGAAATATAATCTCAGGACTCTTTAATGCATCCCCAGCCTTGAGCGCGCCACTTGGATTTGCATGCGCAAAGTTGCGATTATCTTTATGTATATTCAGCGTATCCAAAATCTTGCCTGCAGACTCCGGTATTAATGGAAGCAATGAAATACCGATTAGTCTAATAACCTCAAGCAGACTGTAAAGCACCGCCTCCATGCGATGCACATCAGTTTTTCTTAATGCCCACGGAGCATTACGATCTATATATTCATTTGCAAGCCTACCCAAATTGACTACTTCCTCAAAAGCTAAATGTAGAGCAAGTTTCTCTATGTGCGCCCTCATTTTGGATATTGCGCCATATGCAGAAGCCAACATCGCTTTGTCTTCCTGATTTAAATTTTGGTTTTGTGGAACTTTAGCATCTGCGTTTTTATCCACAAAAGATAATACTCGCTGGCACAAATTACCTATGTTATTGCATAGCTCAGAGTTGATTCGGGAGATGAATAAATCACGGGAATAGCTATGGTCATTGCCAAAAGGCATTTCTCTTATCAGATAATAACGCAAATAATCCAGCCCAAATTCTTCTTTAAGTGCGAATGGATCTATGACATTTCCAATGGATTTTGACATCTTCTCTCCTTCTACTAGCCACCAGCCATGAGCAAAAATCTGCTTAGGTAACGGCAAGCCAACTGCCATTAGAAATGCAGGCCAGTACACAGCATGAAAGCGCAGGATGTCTTTACCAACAATTTGTAAATCTGGCGACCAAAAGTCCTTCAACTCCGGTGTTTGGATAGCTGAATAATAATTGAAAAGCGCATCTAACCACACATAAATTACATGGGATTCATCACCTGGAACTTTAATACCCCAGGAAAAAGACGTGCGCGAAACAGAAAGATCTCTAAGCCCAGATTTAACGAAAGCTATAACCTCATTAGCACGATACTGCGGCATGATAAAGTCAGGATTAGTTTCATAGAGCTCCAGGAGTTTATCTTGCCACTTTGAGAGCCTAAAAAAATAGCTAGGTTCCTCCACCCATTCTACAGGCGCGCCTGTTGGTGCTTTACCATCTTTTATCTCGCTTTCATCGTAAAAAGCCTCGTCCCTAACAGAATACCAGCCTGCGTATTTATCCAAATAAATATCACCACTTTCAAGCATCTTTTGCCATATTTGCGCAACCACGTCTTTATGCCTAGGCTCTGAAGTTCTAATAAAATCATCATTAGAAAAGCCCATAACCTCGGCCACATCTCTAAACTTTTGCGATACAAGGTCACAATAGTTAAGTGGATCATACCCTTTGGCTATCCCGGTTTTCTCAACTTTTTGCCCATGCTCATCTGTTCCTGTTATGAAATGTACGTTAGCACCGTCCAATCTTTTGAACCGAGCAATAACATCCGCTGCAAGCGTTGTATAAACATGACCAATGTGAGGGGCATCATTCACGTAGTAAATAGGTGTGGATATGTAATATTTCATTTCTTCTCAACTCTTTATGAACAGGTGGTACAATAGTTTTTATTATTCTAATAGTCAACTTTTGCAGGGTAGCAACATTAATATGAATAGCTTTTATACTAGAGCCTTTTGCGCTAACAGGGCGACCGCATTAAAAATTTTCATATCGTATCTGAATTACGAATAAGGCGTCGTCAAAAAATGGTTAATTAGCATAATGAGTGTCATTGCAGGACCACTACCCTTTTTGTCATCCTCGCGTAGGCGGGGATCCAGGCT
>JAJTHY010000026.1 GCA_021298045.1 Candidatus Jidaibacter sp. | reverse complement strand
GTACGAAAATCAAGAATTTTCTCATAAATTTTTGCCTATTTTACGCATGGAATATAGATATATTTCAAAGGCAAAATAGGTGAAAATTTATTGAAAAGGCGCAGCATTAGCGTATCCATTTTATAAGGGTTTAGCTATATAATCGAAAGCCCTCAGAGATCTAGATCTTTGGGGGTTTTTTTTATTGCGCTTGAGAATAGACCTCTCCGGAAACTCTACTTCTGCTGCGGATTGCTTCGTCTCTCCGGTGCCGGAGAACTCATGTATATTGAATACACGCCGGTCTTCCGCTCCGTATGTTCCTCGCACTCCACTACCAGAAGCGAGTTTCCGAAGAGGTCTAATGTCCATATTTTTGCACAGCTTTACATGCTAGCTCGTCTGCACGCTCGTTATATTTGTTGCCGTTATGGCCTTTAACCCAGCACCATTGTATTTCAAATTTTTTATTTAACTCGATCAACTCTTCCCATAGGTCTTTATTTTTTACCTTTCCTTTATTCCAATTGGTGTGTTGCCAAAGGCTTATCCATTCCGTCATGCCCTTTTTTAGATACTGGCTGTCAGTATAAAGTTTGATTTTAACAGATTTAGTTACTTGCTTTAACCCTTCGATCGCAGCCATAAGCTCCATTCGGTTATTTGTGGTTACACTTTCAAATCCAGAGACTTCTTTAACATTATCGCCCCAAAGTAATATAGCCCCCCAGCCTCCAGGGCCAGGATTTCCTTTGCAAGCGCCGTCTGTGTAAATTTCTAAAAATTTTTCATCCACATACTTACTTAATTAGTTTTATTGCGTTATAGTAAATTATCAAGGTTTAGTATAGTTAAAAATTTAATATGGTCACTCCCAAAATAGCTTTGGCAAAATCTATTAAAATTAAAGTGGAGCGCGGTAAGACGTACATGTGGTGCGCTTGCGGGTTGAGCTCAACCCAACCTTTTTGTGATGGCTCTCATACAGGCGCAGGTATTGCTCCAATACCCTATATTGCAGAAGAAGATAAAATAGTAGGGTTTTGCGGGTGCAAGCATTCCAAGCTCGGCCCAATATGCGACGGTTCTCATAAACAATTTTTAGAGCATTCATGAATATCATAAACAAATTTTGTACAATTTTAGTGCTTTGTGTTACTCACAATGCACTTGCTAATTCCGATGCAGCAACCACATCTCAACCCAGTGGCGTTTTAAACTATTATAGTTTATTTGTTGCCAAGCAAGATGTTAATTATGAGGTTCTGTTCAAAGAAGTAATGGAAAGGACGAAAGTTGATTATGTAGATGAAGTTACAGATAAAAAGCTAATAGAGTCTGCAATCGAAGGTATGTTGTCGTCGTTAGATCCACATTCTACATTTTTAAATGAAAAAGAATTTCAAGAAATGCGTATATCCACCAAAGGAGAATTTGGAGGTTTAGGCATTGAAGTGACAATGGAAAAAGGATTTATAAAAGTTATTTCACCTTATGAAGATGGGCCTGCTTTTAAAGTTGGTATTAGAGCGGGTGACTTTATCACTATGATAGATGGTATAGTAGTAAAGGGCATGACATTATCGCAAGCAGTTGAAAAATTGCGTGGTAAACCTAAGACAAAAGTGAAGTTAACGATTTTCAGAGAATCTAGTACGGAGAGTTTTGAGGCTTCTCCAATAAGAGAGATTGTGAAAATAATTCCTGTGAAGGCAAAATTGGTTTCTGATAATGTCGCGTTAATTAAAATCACTACTTTTAATGAAACCACTGCTGCGTTAGTGAGAAAAGAATTCCTTAAATTACATGATCAGGCAAGAGAGAAAGGTGCGGCGCTCAGGGGGTTGATATTGGATTTAAGGTGGAATCCAGGTGGCTTGTTTGAGCAAGCTAAAGAGATAGCTGAGCTATTTTTGGAAGATGGAGTAATAGTAAGTACCAAAGGCAGGCTGCCTGAATCTAACCAGATATATAGGGCTAGCGGCATTGATATAACGGAAGGTTTGCCTATTGCTGTTTTAATTAATGGTGGTTCGGCGTCTGCGTCAGAAATTGTTGCTGGTGCTTTGCAGGATAACAGAAGGGCTTTGCTTGTTGGTACGAAATCATTTGGTAAAGGTTCTGTGCAAACGGTTTTACCTTTGCCCGGCAACACAGCTATGAAGCTTACTACTTCTAGGTATTACACCCCTAGTGGAAAAGCGATACAGGCAAATGGTATCGAGCCTGATGTAGTGGTGGAGGAAGCGGTTGTAACCAAAGTTAAGCAGCAAAGCAATTTGCCAAATGAGGCTGCTTTATTGGGGCACCTTGCGCAAGAAGCTGAATCTAAGAATGGAGCTCAATCTGGTAAAAAAACTCAAGCACTTTCAAGCTTTTTGGATGCAAAAGAGTCGGAAGATTATCAGCTTTTGCGAGCGATTGATGTGGTGAAAGGTATGGCACTTTATTCAGAGCGCTTAGCAAGTTGATGTTAGATTAAAAAAGTTTTTAAACGGTATTGATTTAATATTAATATGCTGTATATTCTGATGCGTCCAAGCGGGCGTAGCTCAGTGGTAGAGCACAACCTTGCCAAGGTTGGGGTCGAGGGTTCGACTCCCTTCGCCCGCTCCAATGAAGTGCGGACATAGCTCAGTTGGTAGAGCATCTGCTTTGCAAGCAGAGGGTCATCGGTTCGAATCCGTTTGTCTCCACCACTTCCTTTAAGTAATACTGTTTTTCCCCTAATGGGGCCGTAGCTCAGCTGGATAGAGCGAGTGATTCCTAATCACTAGGTCGGACGTTCGAATCGTCTCGGTCCCACCAAGACGATGAGAACGTAGTTCGACCATTTGCCGAAGGCAAATTGGACGGCTTTAGCCGCCCGAAGGGTGGTAAAAAGATGTTTGAGGAACAAAATTTAAAAAACTGTGTTCGCAGATTTAGGTGGACTCGATGCTCCTATTATGGTTGCTTGGCTCAAGCAAGAAATAGAGGGGGCTTAAAAAGCGGATTAGATTTACGTAGGTTGCATGAGTGCAGAGATGTCTATATCAAAAGGAAAATACCGTCATTATATAGCTAATTCAACTACAAAAAAGGCACGGTTTTTGCTTTAATTGTCATTCCGCACGCAGTTCAGGAATCTTAAGATCCCAAGCAATAGCGAGGATGACTAAGAGGTGGAGATTTGTTGTATTTTTCATAGCTATTTTATAAGGGTTTAGCTATAAAGGTAACTTATATGAAGTTATTGATGTTGCTAAGCGCTCTGAAAGCTTGGAAGATATGGCAATTTATCGGTCGCTTTGTGGTGATTTTGGAATATGGGTTCGTCCTCTTCAAATGTTTGTGGAGGATGTTGAGGTAAGTTGTATCACTCAGAAAAGGTTTGAGTTTATAAATGATGAATAAAATAAACAAAGCTAATATATCTCTAATTGTTTGGATTGCCGCCATTATACTTATAGGCTGGGCCATAGGATCTTTAACAAAAGCAGAGATCCATACTTGGTATAGCGTCATAAATCGATCAGCTCTGACGCCGCCAAATTATGTGTTTCCAATTGCCTGGACTATTCTATATGCAACAATCGCCATTAGCGGCTTTTTTATTTGGCGCGCAGAATCCTTCCCGGCTTTGCCGATTATCAAAATGTTATATGTAATGCAGTTGTTGCTGAATTGGAGCTGGACGCCTTTATTTTTCCACTATCACTTAACTGGGTACTCTCTTATATGCTTGCTGAGCATGGATATAGCAGTTGCTCTTATGATTTGCCTTACATATGTGCGGATTAAACCTGTGTCACTATTAATGACCCCTTATTTAGGATGGATTTTATTCGCCACGTACTTAAATTTCTATATATGGCGGCACAACTAAATAGTCATTTTTAATAGTACCCCACACTTATTATAAAGAAGTAGCGTGAGCGACTGAGTTTGAATAGAGTAGCGGTGAAAAAACAAATGCTATAGGCTATGCAGACTCAATCACTCAAGAACATATTATGCACATTTTTAAGCTGGCATCCAGCACGGATAGAAACATATTGCGGGAGCGTGTAAATAATTGTGTCTTGAAGGGGTTTAGGAGAGATCGCCAGAAAATAGAAATCTTTTTCGGAGCCGCCCATAAAAAGCGTGTGCCGCAGGATAACTGCATTAAAAAGGTAGGAAAAGCAGAGTAAACGATGTAATGAGATTTCAGTTAACTTAAAGAAAGGTAATTGAAATGAAGAAGGATAATTGTAGTTTTTGAGATCATTTTCGAGCAATGAAAGATCCAAGGATAGATAGAAAAAACTGCATCCCTTGGATGAGATTCTTTTGGTGACAGTTTGTGGCGTGATCTGTGGAGCGGAAGGATGGGCTGATTTAAATCTATTTGGAAAAAAGAAGCTTGAGTACTTGAGAACAGTGCTACCATTTAAAAATGGGATACCAACAGACGATACATTTAGAAGGTTTTTCAGATCGTTAGATCCTAAAGTATTCCAGGAGAAATTTTTAAAATGGGTAAAATCATTGCAGGAAAGCAATCCCAAACTTGTTGCACTGGATGGCAAAACCTTGCGGAGAAGTTATGATAAAGGAGGCAATAAAAAAGCCATACATTACTTAAACAAGCCAAAAACAAATTCAAAGGTGTTAGCATCAAAGCGTTACGAAAGGTTGCAGGCTGGGATAACGACTCTCTAGACTCTATCTTGTCAACTAATTTTTAATGCGGTTGCCCTGTGTTATAGATGGCTCAATATGAAAGTTTGATTGATTACTTGTGAGTAATAATAGATAATGAGGAAAAATATCTTATTTCACTCATAAAATGCGTATGTACTCACAACAGGATATAAAAGATAATTTATCAATCGATTCTTATAGTAAGGGCCTAGACTACTATAAGAACGGAAAAGTGCTTGCTTTTAAATATGATGAAGCAAGTTCATCTATTGACGGTACTATTTCAGGCAGCAAAAATCAGGTCTATGAAGTGAATGTCAAAATTTTTAAGAATGCTGGCCATGTGACGCTTATTGGAAGCTGTACCTGCCCAGTAAGCATTGATTGCAAGCATGCTGCAGCTCTCTTGATTGCAGCCCTAGGAGCAGATAACTCTAATGCGCAGAATAACGAGAAGCCCCAGCTTGGCTTGGCTGTTAGCGATCCTGGCATTATTTCATGGATTGATAAACTCCAAAAATCTGCCAGCAAAAAGAAAGCAGCATACAAACCTAAAAAACTTATATGCTATATCGTGTTGATAGAATCCGACATAGTTTCGGTTCATCCTGTGAGTGTAGAGTTAAAAAAGAATGGTGAGTTTGGTAAAATCAAAGAACTTGATAAGTATGCGGGCAGACGCTCAGCTAGTTATATAAGCTTTAAGGATAGAGTATTTCTGCAAATTCTTGGTGATTTAGCTCAGTGGGTAGTTGATAGTTATCAGTGCACTATCTCTGGTGAAGATGGATCTAAACTACTAAAAGAGATTGTGGATACAGGTAGATGTTATTTCCAAGACATTAACTCACCACCTCTTAGCTTCGCAGAAGAAAGAGAGGCAACTTTGCGCTGGACCTCTCTTCCTGATGGTTCACAAAAAATGGTTTGTGATGCGCAAGGGATGCATATCATGGTTCTTAACCCCCTCTGGTACATCGATGATACAACTCATACATGCGGATATTTAAATGTTGACGCACCCTCAGATTTAGCCGAAGTGCTACTTAAGGCCCCAAAAATTCCACCACAGGAGATTCGTGCTGTGCATACCCAACTATCCAGCATTGGGTTGCCTGAGGCAATTGCTATGCCAAAAGTCTTTTCGCATGAAAAGCTCGTAAAAGCGCTCCCTACTCCAGAGCTTACCTTGTATGGCCATACAGTAAAGCAATATATGTATGGATATGGAGGTGACCCTATTACGCTTGGCCTAGCAAAAATATCTTATAACTATGATGGCATAAGCATACCATATAACAGCATGCAACCCACGCTCTCAAAAATTGAGGGTGATAGCATAATATATCTCAATCGCAATACCCTTGAAGAAAAGAAACTCTTAGCCTTATTTCAAAATGCTGGCCCCTTTGTTTCTCCTAGACATATTTCTTCCATATACAATATTCCTAGAGACATAGCTAATGATTTCACAATATGTAAAATAACTGACTATAAAAAGGGTGCATCAGTTTGCGAAGATGAATGGCTTAGCTTTATGGAGGGCCAAGTAAATAAACTGCGTAATAATGGGTGGACAATAAGAATAGAATCATCATTCCCATACAACATACTGAAGCTTGATTCTGATTGGGAAGCAAAGATTGATGAGAGCAGTGGAATCGATTGGTTTTCACTTTCCATTGGTATTACTGTTGATGGTCAGCCAGTGGATTTGGTACCGATCTTACTCAAAATTTTAAAAACTACGCCTGATATATTCGATATCCTCGATACCGCCACAAGTGAGATACTCTTAGTCAATATCTCCCCAGAGACCAGGATGGCTTTACCAATCAACCGTGTAAACAAAATCCTTACTTTCCTCAGAGATCTATATGGAGCAAGTGGTATTGGCGAAGATGGAAGGCTTAGGTTGTCTCAATTTGAAGCTGCGAACTTGAAGGAATTAGAGCTTGCAACGCAGGCATTAGGGATAAGATGGTTTGGAGGGGAAAGAGTTAAGCGCTTGGGAGAGAAGCTCAAAACATTTGAAGGTATCACAGCTGTAGATTTACCGAGTTCACTTAATGCAGAGCTGAGACCATATCAAATGGAAGGCTTGAATTGGTTGCAATTTTTACGCGAATATGAGTTAGCAGGGATACTGGCTGATGACATGGGGCTTGGGAAAACCATTCAAACCTTGGCTAATATTATGGTGGAGAAAGAGCAAGGTCGATTGAACGCGCCAGCTTTGGTTATTGCCCCAACATCTGTTATAGCTAATTGGCATATTGAGATCAAGAAGTTTGCACCCAAACTTAAGACACTTTTGCTTCATGGTATAGGGCGTAAACAGCTTTTTGCAGATATAGGTAACCATGATGTGGTTCTCACTACTTATGCTCTGCTTCCCAGGGACAAAGATAGTTTACTTAAGCAAACTTTTCATATCATAATTCTGGATGAAGCGCAGTATATCAAAAACCCTAAAGCGCAATTAACACAAGTTGTTAATCAGTTGAAAGCAACGCATCGCGTTTGCCTTACAGGTACTCCACTTGAGAATCACTTGGGAGAGCTATGGTCACTATTTAATTTTCTGGTCCCAGGGCTTCTTGGAACTTTGCCGGAGTTTAATAAATTCTACCGCAATCCTATAGAGAAAAATGGAGATAATGATACAAGGTTGAGACTAGTGCGTCGCATTAAACCATTTATCTTAAGGCGCACCAAAGATAAAGTTGCAACCGAGTTACCTGCAAAAACCGAAATAGTCCAAGTAAGCACATTAAGCAAGCAACAAGCAGACTTATATGAAACTATTCGTGTTAGCATGAACGCCAAGATACAAAAAGAAATAGAAACCAAAGGATTGGCGCGCAGTCATATCGTGATTCTTGACGCTTTACTTAAACTGAGGCAGGTATGTTGCCATCCAAAATTATTAAAATCTACAGTGGCAAAAAATATAAATGAATCAAGTAAATTAGAGCAGCTTATGGGGATGCTTAATCCTTTGCTTGAGGAGGGTAGGAAAGTTATTATCTTCTCTCAATTCGTTAGCATGTTAGAATTGATAGAGGAGAAGCTATTTGCATCTGAAATAAAGTTTGCTAAGCTCACAGGGCAAACTAAAGATAGATATTCGCAGATTACTAAGTTTCAAACGGGGGAGGTCAGCGTATTCCTAATCAGCTTAAAAGCCGGTGGCACTGGGATAAACCTCACAGCCGCAGATACCGTGATTCACTATGATCCATGGTGGAATCCAGCAGCAGAAAATCAAGCTACCGACCGTGCGCATAGAATTGGCCAGGATAAGCCAGTATTTGTATATAAAATGATTGCTGCAAATACCATAGAAGAAAAGATAATGGAGATGCAAAAACGCAAGGCAGTTCTGGCTGAAGGGATTTTTGATCCAGATAGCAAAGCAGCAGCTAAACTCAGCGTTGAGGATATAAATGCCTTATTTGCAGCATCATAAAACTAGCGTAAATGAAGCGAATTATGGATAAGGCGTATCCGTTCACGGCAGTGGTAACAAAGTAGGATTTAAAACGGTGTGAAGATTTGTGACAGGATTTTGTCCGAGGGCGTAAGATAAAGTGTGTAAGTAAAAATTTATCATATTTTACACCTACCTGGAAAAAATACGAAAAATTGGTTTAGAGCCAGTGC
>JAJTHY010000052.1 GCA_021298045.1 Candidatus Jidaibacter sp. | reverse complement strand
CATTGGGACCATCTTTAATAGAGTAAGATGCGGCTAACGATTTTATCTCGGCCTCACTAAAACCTAATTCCATCAAATTTCTAAATGCTACTCTTTTCAAAGAATGACAAGCCGAACAAACTTCTTTATAAACTTTAAACCCGCGTTGCGCCGCCTCCCGGTCGACACTTCCAAAAGCTCCATCAAAAGACCATTTTACATGCTTTGGGTGCAACGGCTCGGATGTGGAGCCATCTGAAGCCATAACTTTTGAGCTAAAAATTATGAAAAGCACTAATAAAACAAAACGCATTCTATAACTTATCTATTACATCTGAAAGATATAGTTAGTTTATTATCTGCAATTTGTCAATCGTCCCGCTCCAGTTCGTAAAGATAATCTTTGGGTATTGCTTTATACTTAAGCATTATCTTTACTACACACACTCCCCCAACATCATAGTTGGAGACCAGGTAACATCTGGCCTGCAAGCCGCTTAGTTATATCTGAGCCCTGAATTATTAGCTCTTTTAGCCAATCTATACCCCATCTGAAGTAAGAATATTCATGGCATTTATATTGTATTTTCTTTCGAATTACCCTCACTTTTTGATGCCTGTATGCCCCCATTTTTACACATATCAAATATGCAATTCCACATAGTAAAAACAAAATCTCAATCCTTTTGGGATCCACCATTTTTGTACTTTCTATGTTTAGGACTCCAGTTTTAAGCATCTTGAAAAACCTTTCTATCGACCACCTTTGCCTATACTCTTTCAATGGATTATTTACCTTGTGAGACACTAAAATTAAGTATTCCCCATCAAGCTTTTTCACGCTTAAATCACCCCTTAATTCAGCCCCATTAATGCTACTAATTAATATATTTTTAATACCTTACCCTTCTTGGTGCCACTAGCTAAATATGGCTGCACAAAGTCTAAATTTTATCTAAAAAAGGGCAGAAGAGACTAGTAAAAAATAGAAGTATTTTCGGGCATTATTATAATTTTAGTTCTGCTTGCGCTTGTGCATAGAGGGATTTTGGTATATAATCATGCAAAATTTATCTCTACTCACTCAAATTCATAGGAAACTTTAATGACTGAAATTAGAAACTTGGCTATCATTGCGCACGTAGATCACGGTAAAACCACTATGGTAGACAGCATGCTTAAGCAAAGCGGCACATTCCGTGACAATCAAAATGTGGCAGAGCGTGTTATGGATTGTAACGACCAAGAACGTGAGCGCGGAATTACCATTTTAGCTAAATGTACGTCGATGAATTATGATGGCATTAAATACAATATCATCGACACCCCTGGCCACGCGGATTTTGGCGGAGAAGTTGAGCGCGTGCTTTCTATGGTGGATGGAGTGATAATACTAGTAGATGCAGCAGAAGGCCCAATGCCGCAAACAAAGTTTGTGCTTTCCAAAGCCTTAGCCTTGGGATTGCGTCCTATTGTTGTAATTAACAAAGTTGACAGGCCAGATAGAAGGATTGACGAAGTGTTAAATGAAATTTTTGATTTATTCATTTCTTTAGATGCCAATGATCTACAATTAGATTTCCCTGTGCTTTACGCCTCTGGACGCAGTGGTTGGGCTAGTGTGCGCGATGATGAAACTGGTGAGGATCTAAAGCCATTGTTTGATTTAATGAAATCTCATGTGCCTGCTCCAAATGTAGATAAAGAAGCTCCATTTGCAATGCTAACCAGTATATTAGCTGCAGACTTGTATGTGGGCAGGATTTTAATTGGTAAAGTTTATGCTGGGACTGCAAAAGTTGGTAGCACTGTAAAAAGCATAAATCTAGAAGGTAAGCAGATAGAGATTGGTAAGCTAACTAAGCTTTTTGGTTTCAAAGGAATTGATCGTATTCCAATTGAAGTTGCAGAAGCGGGTGATATCGTGGCGATTGCTGGTATGGAACAAACAAGTGTTGCAGACACCATCTGCGACCCTGTGGTGGAAGTACCTTTACGCTCTACTCCTATTGACCCACCAACTATGGCTATTACCATAAGTGTTAATAATTCTCCACTTGCAGGCACAGAAGGAACCAAGGTTACTTCTAGGATGATTTTGGACCGTTTGCAAAAAGAAGCTGAAACCAATGTTGCAATCAGCTTGAATATTTCAGAAGGTGGCGAGAGCTTTGAAGTTGGGGGCAGAGGTGAATTACAGCTTGGTGTGCTTATTGAAAATATGAGAAGAGAAGGCTTTGAGCTTTCTGTATCGCGCCCTAAAGTTTTATTCAAGCGTGATGAAAACAATCAATTGTTGGAGCCAATCGAGGAAGTGTTTATCGACGTGGATGAAGCTTATAGCGGAACCGTGGTAGAGCAACTTTCAATGCGTAAAGGTGAAATGAAAGACATGCGCCCATCAAATGGTGGGAAAATGCGTATTATCTTCCATGTTCCTTCTAGGGGGCTTATTGGGTATCAGAGCGAGTTTAAGAATGATACTCGTGGCACCGGTACACTTAACCGTATATTCCACTCTTATCAAGCATACAAGGGGGACCTAGTGGGTCGCCGGAATGGCTCTTTGATCTCTAACTCTAATGGTGAAGCTGTGGCATACGCGCTATGGAATTTGGAAGACAGAGGCATCATGTTTGTTGGCCCTAAAACCAAGCTTTACGAAGGCATGATAATTGGTGAGCATAACCGTGATAATGACCTAGAAGTTAACCCAATTAAAGGCAAGCAGCTAACCAACATTAGGGCTGCCGGAAGTGATGAAGCAGTTAAGCTAACTCCACCTAAATTGTTTACTCTTGAAGAAACATTGTCTTACATAAATGAAGATGAACTGGTGGAAGTAACTCCTAAGAACATCCGCCTCCGCAAAAGGTTGCTGGATCCAAACGCGCGTAAGAGAGCAGGAAAAAGCTAGACTGTTTAGTTTTTTTGGGTTTTGGTATAATATATCATCTCTCGCACTGTGCATTGATGATTCCTGCAAAATGTAACGGAGTATTTCCATTTATATTTTGCGCATTTACATCAACATTATGTTGCAGGAGAATTTTTACAAAACTGACTTTCTCAGTCCAAACCGCTGAGTGCAAAGCGGTATTATATAGCCAGGCCGTTATAAAATGGCACGGATCTTGCTAGTGGCAAGTCATTGAAGGGAGCGTGTAAATAACTTGCCTAGAAAAATTCTTAATTTCTTGACTCCTAATGAAGCTTGGGTTATCCATTCTAAATATACCGTTGCACTTCAAAATTGATTCTTCCGTATTTTAAGACTTGGTATTGACATTTTTTGACAGCGCCTTACCCATAGCTCGGGTATTATAAACAAATGCCAGAGAGCTGATTGCCGAATCCGTGTTCGCCTTTATGGTAAGCCCTACGGCAACTAAAGAAATGTTCTGGTTGACTATAAGTGTCTATTTCTAAATCCTCCATCTGCTCTATGCCTTTTTGGGTAGCGCGATTTTTTGCATAAGCTTTTAGATTGAAAAAATAATGCCCATCATTTGATGAAGGTTTGAAGAATTCTTGGTTGCTAATAGATTGTTCTAAAAATTGCATTTTAAAAGCAGCATCAACTTCGTAACTGTCCCAAGAGATTGAAGGGCCTATAGCGGCTACTATAGATTTCTTGTCTGCCCCAAGAGCAAGCATTGCGTCTACGGTAGATTCTATAACCCCAGAAAAAGCGCTTCTCCAACCAGAGTGGGCGCAGCCAATTATTTTGGATACTGGGTCAGAAAATAGTATAGGGCAGCAGTCCGCAGTTAAAACCGCAAGTACGACACCTGGAATTTTGGTTACAATTGCATCTGCTTTTGTAGCGCTCAAATCTGAATTTGCGTTGGTGGAATCTATCACAATCACATCATTGCCATGTACTTGGTTAAGAAATTTTATTTTTGCGCTTTGCACACCAAAACTTTTTGCTACTACCTCTTTGTTCTTAGGTATATTAATATCATCAAATTTTCCTGCGAAATTAAGTGAGCTAAATCTTCCGGTACTGAAGCCCCCATTCCTGGTAAAAAATTTTCCCTGGATGCCGTAATGATCCAGTAATTTGCTTTTAAAAAAGTTATTCATGTCGATCCTTATCACTATCAAAAATTCCTCTATTAGCAGGCTTAAAAGTGTCCACAATATCAATAAACCCACCAATTTTATCACGCCCCCATTGGAAGGTGTCGGTGCCTGCATTTCCTGAGCCTTTTACTAGGCTTGAATACTTGTGATCTACTGTGTTGTAAATTTGGCCTAAGGCTTCTAATCCTTGGTCTTTTCCAGCATGCAATGCCCTTCCTTGCTTAAATAGCAATAGCAAAGCAGTTGGGGTGGCAAGCGCTCTTGCTTCATGTACATAGTTCATTATTTTGCTCTGTATCCGGTTGTCAATCATAGAGCTATACAACCTAGTTACAGGCATTAATCCGCTGGCAGCGAGGGAGTCAATTAAGTCCGGTATTTGCTGCATAAATGAATTGAAGAGCATGCAGGTAAACAAAAACGAAAAGAAATTGATGGGGGTTAAGCAATTATCAATTTGTGATGAATCTGTTGGTTTCCAAAACCAAACATCGAATATGTGCCAAGAGTTGATATGCACAGGCCATGCATCCCAACAAACTCCATAACTAAGTAGCTCTTCGATATTGATTAAAACCAAATTGATCATAAGAGCCATTGTAACTGATATTACAATAAGCAGCATTGCATTTACCAACAACTGCTTAAGCCAATCATCAAACCACGTTTTTGTCACCTTAAATAAAATCATGATGATAAATATTGGCGATATAACTAGTAATAATGCAACAAGCATTATCGAAACAATATACAAAACACAACTTCTAACTATAGCTAAAAGCAGAAGATATATGCATACATACATAAAAATTATGTAAACAAAAAAATAAGATTTATGGAACAAAAGCCCCCATATTTTGAAGTGTATGGATGGAGCAATCAGCATAGTGAGAACTTTATCAAAAACTGAAACCGAATGCGCATCTTCCGGTAAGATAAATTGTCCTGCGCCATATTTTTCAGAGTATGTGAATGCGGTTTTTGTCATAAGTGTTGCTATACTCTGGGCGCCATCGGTGAAAAAAGAAAAGAGATAAGTGTTAAAAAACTCCCAGCTAGTTTCGGAAATTAGTGTTACTACTAAGCTAATTTTAAATAGTCTAATTGTCAGCTCGGTAATATGGGTGTTAATTAACCCCATCATGAACATAACCCCAGTTAATGCGACGTAAAATAGTAGAAATGCTCTTACTATTGTGATAAAGCCAAGATTACCTGTAAGACCTCTGAATAGCTGTTCAGTAACTTTAGTAAGAGTGTGGGTAAAATAGTCTATCGACTGTTGTATAATGCCCTTTTTAGAAGCTACCCCGGTTAAAATCGTTACAGCGTATTCGCCTTCATTATCGTCATAATTACTATCGATGATCTTGAAATATAAGCTACCCTTAAGAGTCTGTTTTTTACCATTTTCATCGCTATCTACAAAGCAAACCGTTTCTCCATCTTCATCTATAGCACATTGTTTGGTGGCATCTAGCTCAAAGTATTTTCCTTTAGCATCCTCTGAAAGCGGCCCTACACGGAAGGTTCTGAAGTATTCGCTTGGTAGGGTAGTTGCATATTCTTTCTTATTTGGATCAGCGGTTCGGTTTTCTTTATCCAGAGCTATAAGGCCATAAAGGCCCCAGCCATCTGATAAAGAGCAAGGGATATTACTACCATCAAGAGCTACCTTCACATATATTCCGCCATCCAAGCAGGGGGCTTGATCCGCTGATTTTTCATCACATGCAGCTAGTGTACAAGATGCTAAGGGAGTAGATGTATCACCTTCCTCTTTAGCTATACTTCCTCCACCCCAGGGGAACCAAGTTCCATGAACTTGTATTCTCAGTTTTTGATTTTCCTCGCCTTCAGAGGCGCCTATAACAGAAAAGTTTGTTGGCACCCAAGGAGCAACTTGTTTATTAGAAGGGCTAGAAACTATCAAATTTTGTTTGCCCGGATTAGAGGGTATATAAAAAGTGGTGCCCTGCCCAAAATCATAGCTCGCCACACATTCTTTTGCTTCTGCTGGTATAATGATAAAAGTGCATATTGCAAAGATCAAGCCAAACATTATTATAGATTTGGTATTAGCCACTATTACCCACCTCCATCTCTACCATATAAAAAGCGTTTTACGCCTGCTACAATCCTATCTTTAGCATGCGCTGCATCATCAACTCTTCTTCTTAACCTTTTAGAGCCTTCTATACCTGCTCTGTCTGTACCTAGGATGGTCGCAACAATAGTTTTAGAATTTGAAATTGTCTTGGCAACAGAGCCAGTAAGGTCAATACCAGCAAAGCTACTCATTATAATTAAATTTGCAAGTCTTGCGCCAAAATCTGTGAAGGCATACATAGCAAGAGCGAGAATCAAAAAATAAAAGGTTGATACAATTAAAGAAACGGGCATCCCTATGCCTTCGGAAGGGCTATGCATACTGAAGATAGCGGTGTAACATCCAGGTATAAGGCATATATCAAGTATTGGAAGAGACAAGCAGCATGTTTTGCAAGCCGTGAAACTAAGCATTACTTGCAAAGAAGCTAGGATTAGATAATTAATAACCATAATAAAGGTGTAAACAATAATGGGCTGAAATGCGAATGACATAAGCTGTTTGATCCAAGTGTCGAACATTTGCTTGGTATATTGAAACAACACAAAGCTTATAAAGATTGGTGCCATTAGCAATAAGGTAGCTATTCCTATTAGGGATATCATGTAAAGCAAAGTTGCTTTTGCAATACAAATTATGTAAATAACAGCTGCTACACATATAATTATACATAGCATTGGTCCAATTGGGCCAGAAAATAAAATTGAAAGTATTTTTGCCCAAGTAACCTGTCCAAATAATATTTTAAAAGGTTGATTAAATTCACTGAAAATATCAGTTGGATGTTTTAAAAGCGCTTGGATCTGTGAGGTGCTAGAGTCAGCTTTAGCAGTGATCAAAACTAATAGTTCCAGCGCTCCATCGGTGAAAAGTCTAAATAGATAAGTATTAAAAAATACCCAGCTATTTGGAGCGATAAGCATTAATATAATGCTTATTTTTATTAACCTTACAGATGCTTCTTTCTGTGTTAATTGAGCAATCCCCATAATAAAAGTAAGACCGGTATATACAATGTAAAATAATAACAACACGCGTATCGTGGAGACAAACATTGAATCCGCAACAAAGCGATTAAATAAATGCTGAACTATACCAGAATCTTTCCCTTCTCCACTTATGGAAGATTCAGCTCCATCCCCTAATGTGCTATTTTTGCTACCAAATAAATAGCCTCTAAGCTTATCTATTATTTGAGTTATGAAGGTGCTTGCTGAGGATTCATCATCGCGTTCTACCAAAACATAATATTCTCCACCAGTATTTTCTGGTCTGTATAAAGATGCAGTGCGGGCTACACTGTCCCTACAACTATCCCCCTCTAATGCCGAACAATCTGGGGTGGCGGAGCTTTCATATGGTAATGGTTTTATACGTAAATATAAAATGCCTTCATAAGGTATGTTTAAATTTTCATATGAAGATATGTTTTGTTCGGTCACATCGTACCATTGCCCAACTCCCGAAAATGTAGGATTACGCTCATCCCCTGGTGTATCATTCTTTTTTGCGATTGCATATTGAAGGCGCTCACCGTTAAAAAACATGCACCCTTTTCTCGATATGGTTACGTTGTAGCCACCTAAATGCTGAGACCAATTATTTTTAGAATCTGGGTGAGCAATTGCAAGGCTTGCAAATCTAGGCGAGAACCCCTTAAGCACTCCTGTAAAGGAATAATAGGTATCTTTGCTGAAGACGGTTGTGTCACCATTAAAAACAGATTCTTTATCTTTGAAATTTATGCCCTCATCAAGTCTGCTATTCTGTTGCCAACTCCTTCCATCTAGTCCCAAAAATTTTACTTCTGCATTTTCCTTCAATAACGATTCTATGTTTTCAGGGTAAGTAACTCCTCCTTCATCAATTGGAAGGTTGCCATTGGAAGTATATGGTATAGGAATAAAGTCCTTCCCGGGCAATATAAGGGCTGTGCCTTCGCTTACTTGTGCATCTAAAGGCTGAGAAGGCCTTTTTATGAATAGTCCCTTGTCAAGTGGTATGGGTGTGCACTTACCATCTGGACACGATCTGTACTGTCCACCATAAATAATAGAGAGATAATCCCCATCTTTAATATCAATGCCTGTATCATAATAACTACCGTTTCTTGCCCCCCAAGATAATTTGTTAATCTTGCTAGCATTACTGTTCCAAACTTTATTTCTAAGAGAAGCTATTTGTGGAGTTATAGTTTGAGTTGTTGCCCCGCACATGTATATGGAATTAGATGAGTTGCTGCCTGGATTTATTATCTTTATTCTGGTGCCAACTGATGGGTAGTATCTGCCGGTTTTTTCATCTGTATAAGCTTCTTGAGTAGGTTTTACTAGAAGCTTGGTGTTATACTCATTATACCCAGCGCTGGCTATCGAGGCATTGCCAGGTGAGCATGCAGTGCCTGTTTTAAATATATCGGTGCTTTCTATGTAGGATTCTGGAGAAGCATCGTTAGGATTTGGTTCTTTTACTCTACTGCTAAAAAGCTCTCCGGCTCGGCACTTTACATTGCACCTATCAATTACTTCTTGATTTAATTCTATCCCACCAGATTTTCGTGAAAATGCATTGCATTCAGATTCGCACCTGCTAAAGCATATCTCCCCGATTGGTCGAATAATAAACCTTTCTTGCTTTTTATCTCCAATGTCAGCAGCCGTATAGCATTCCTCATATAAGTATTGAGCTTCGGCTGGTAATGAAAGCGATACTCCAATAATACTAAATACTAAAATAAATAAGACACTGGCGCACAACCGTCCTAATCGTGATAGAATTAAGGCTCTCTCTATGCCCCACGTCTTTGCGGGGAGCATACCAGCGACGTGGCAATCCAGAAAAAACAACAAAGAAGAACTGGATCGCCACGCTTCGCTCGCGATGACGAAAAGCTGGCAAAATCTACATTCTCTCAACAGTCTCAGAAAGTTTATTTTGAGATTTATTATAAGCCCAAGCAGCAAAGTTGTTACGGTATGCAACCCAAGCATTATCCTTCCAGTTGTACATGAGTTTCCGGCTTTTCCCATTAGCTACTTACCACCTCCGTCATCGTTTTTCTTGGAAGAAGCCATGTTTGCTATGCCTTTTATACCAGACCATGCCCCGCTTGCCCCACTGCCTAAAGCGTTTAAGGAATTTATACTTCCTTTTGCCATT
>JAJTHY010000147.1 GCA_021298045.1 Candidatus Jidaibacter sp. | reverse complement strand
TGCGACCGTCACCTCATAAAACTTTCTCCTTGTGTGTGCCCAACATGCAGCCTCGGTTATGTTTTCTTCCGGTTTCCCTTTATCTACGTACAATGCGTTGTAACCAGCGTACGCATCAGCATGTAGCACTCCCTTGAAGTTAATCGGCGTATCATCTCCGTGAAGGTGCTTGGCGCTGAACACAGCAGTCCTTATCTCTTCAATAACTGGCTCAAGCAGGGTTGCGCTTTGCTACCAGAAGCGAGTTTCCGAAGAGGTCTAATATGGTTATATCAATGTTTGATACCTTAGCATCGCTTCCCTACATCAAACTTTTTACATGCCTAAGTAAATTCTTTGAGTCTGCATCTTTCCATCTCATATCACTGGGAGGAAAATGATCTTCAATATCACCAAGTGCTAAAGCACCAAGTATAGCATCCATAAGCGCATGCAAAGCAAAATCTCCATCTGAATGTGCTATAACATTTTTGAGAGCGCCTTATCCATAACTCGGGTTTACTAACTACAGTAAGCCCTTAGTTTTTTCACCTTGCGGGTAGAAGCTTCCAGCACCTCAAATTCCCACTTATCTACCTTAAGCTTAGCGCCTTCTTTTGGTATGTGACCCAACCTGGTTATTATAAACCCACCTATCGTTTCGTACTCTGGGTCATCTTCATGATCAACAAAATCATAGCCTAATGCAGCACCAACTTCTTCAATTTCTGCGGACGCATCAATTATGAAACAACCATCCCCATCCTCGCTGATCAATTGCTTCTCCTCGTGAACATCATGCTCGTCTTTAATATCGCCCACAAGTTCTTCCACAATATCTTCAATTGTTACCAAGCCTGATGTACCGCCGTGTTCATCCAGCACTATAGCTATATGAATTTTTTTATTCTTCATTTTTTTAAGCAGCTCAGTAAGCTTTATGGTTTCTGGAACAAATATTATATCTCTGGTTAATGAGTCAACACTAGGCTTATCTTTCTGAGATAGTAAACTAGCTTTAAAAAGATCTTTAATGTGAATAAAGCCCTCTATATCATCCAGGCTAGATTTATATATCGGCAACCGGCTATGCCCATCATTTATGAATATCTTCTTAATATCCGCCAGTTTCATGCTAGTTGAAACAGCTATGATTTCCGCTCTATTTATCATGACATCTGATGCTTCTAGATCCCCAAAAGCGAGAATGTTTTTGATTATGTTGCGCTCTTCTTCATAAGAATTTTCAGCAATTTTTTGCTCTAGAATATCTAAAACTGGCAGCTCAAGATAAGCATCCCTGCGCCTTAATCTCAACAATTTCGATATCTTAGAAAAAATACCTCTAACACGCTTAGCTTTATTATTCTTACTCACCGCACTGCTCATTAGTTTTTATGTTGCCTCTATTTTATATTTTATATTTCATATGGATTATCAATCCCCAAAGCTTTAAGTGCTTGAATCTCTAAAGACTCCATTAAATTAGCTTCACTTTCAATTTGATGGTCATATCCTACGAGGTGTAAGATAGCATGAACAACCATATGCGCATAGTGATTTTTAAATTCTTTACCTTGCTCACTTGCCTCTTCTTTTATTCTAGAAAAGCTAATTGCTATATCCCCTATATAACTTTCAAGCAAGCTATACCCATCTGGTTGCAAGGCATTTACCTCATTAGCAGGGAATGACAGTACATTGGTAGGGTAGTCTTTGCCCATAAACTCTTTGTTAAGACTTCGTAGTTCAGAATCATCGGATAAATTTATTGTAAATTCTGCCTCGTTTATATATGAAAATACCTTAGTTAGATTTAATGCAAATATGGCGGCTTTTAAGGTTAAGTCCTTAAAATCAAATTGTTCTTTTTTCCAAAATGCTACGGGTATTACATAGTTTATTTTAATATTGCTCATATGCGTCAATAATCTTTCTAGTTAAAGGGTGCCTGACGACATCTTTACTTTCAAATTTAACAATAGCAATCTCTTTTAAATGCTTTAGCTTTTCTATGGCATCAATAAGCCCAGAAGGAGTAGTATGAGGTAAATCTATTTGCGTAAGATCTCCAGTAATAGCCATTCTAGACCCCTGCCCTAGCCTGGTTAAAAACATCTTCATTTGCGGAACTGTCACATTCTGTGCTTCATCCAATATTACAAAAGCTCTAGCCAAAGTTCTACCGCGCATAAATGCAAGTGGCGCTAGCTGAAGCTCCCGAGTTGTTATATATCTTTCGATGCTGTCAAATGGCAACATATCATATAGAGCATCATAAAGAGGCTGCAGGTATGGGTCTATTTTCTCTTTGATATCTCCAGGCAAAAATCCTAGCTTCTCACCTGCCTCTACTACAGGCCTAGTTAAAATTATGCTATCCACTTTTTTCTCTAAGAACATTTGAACAGCCATTGCAACCGCTAAGTAAGTTTTACCTGTACCAGCCACTCCAATACCAAAGGTAATAGTGTTTTCACTTAGTGCTTTCAAATATTTGAGTTGCCTATCATTGTATGCAAAGATTTGCTTTTTGCGGGTTTTAATTACGAATTCGTTACTTTTAACGCCTTTTGACTTCAGCTGACTACTATTGCTATTGATGTCCTTTATCATCGCTTTAATATCAACTTCTGAAATTTCGCGAGATCCATTTTCAATCTTATTGTATAGAGCTTCAAAAAGATCAGCTGCAACATTAACATCATCAACCTTGCCACTAATAGCCAGGTAATTGCCGCGAGTGGAAACAACAACTTCCAGCATCTTTTCTATCAAAGACACATTATAGTTCTTTTCTCCATATAAAATTGCTAACAGGGAGTTGTTTTCAAAATTCAAACTTCGCGATGTATCCACCTAACTTCTCATTACTCTGTTGTTTCTACTTTCCATTCTTTAACCAAAGCTTTTATATCGTCAATATAATTTTCTTTGCTAATGAAATCGATATCTATTTCATAATGAGCATCTTTAGAAAACTCCATATAGTGCATCACTTCTTGCGTGAATTTTGTGCTTGCCACACTATTCGCTATCTGCATAAAAACTTCAGGATTTTTAAGTATATATGCATATTCATCCTGGCTTAAAAGTGGGTTGATATGCATAAAAGTTTGCCCATCTTTTTGCCAGGAAGTAATCTTTACTGCAGACATATTAATAGATGGAAGTATTACATGGTTGATGAATGCTTTCTCCACATCATCAGCATAAAATTTA
>JAJTHY010000114.1 GCA_021298045.1 Candidatus Jidaibacter sp. | reverse complement strand
ATAAAATAGCTATGAAAAATACAACAGATCTCCATCTCTTAGTCATCCTCGCTATTGCTTGGGATCTTAAGATTCCGCAACAAGTGCGGAATGACAATTAAAGCAAAAACCGTGCCTTTTTTGTAATTGAATCGGCTATATTTGTGCCGTTGAAGCATCAACATAGCTCTCAAGGAAAGCGCTGGCTCACCTTCCCTTACTTGCGCCTTTACCGCGAGATGCAGCTTGCGCTTTAATTAAGTTGGTCCAAAAGCCTCCTTTTTTGTTTCCTTGCAAACCACCCATTGCAATTATAAAGCCCATCTTTTGTTTCATAATAAACTTGGACCAAATACCTACCGGCTCTGCCACACCCACTATTACATCTTGCTCTTTACTATTTTCAAGCTCGGTACCATTTGGATTATATTTTGTGACACCAGCAATTTCACGCTCTTCTTTTAGCTTTTCTAAACCTCGATCCTTTGATAAAAAATCCTTATCAGGTTTAATTGGCGCAGGTTTTTGTTTTCGATATTGAGAACTTTTATCTATAGCATCAAGCCTTTTTTTTCTTTGCCTAACTTGATAATAGCTAGCCAGATAATTGAGAAACATCATGATACATACTAATGCTCCGGCACTTATGGCAAGTATAATAAATAAAAATTCCATTGCTTCTCCTAATAATGTCCGAGATTAGTTATAGATTCCCATGTGAAGCAAAACGCGTTTCACTGTCCACAATACAATAATTGTGTCAAAACCCAAGCTCAGTTTACGTACATAAAAGGAGTCATACCGTAATTTCTTAGGCAAAATCTTGGTTATATATGTTTTCTTACAATCCCTTGCCGCGGCAAGTTGCGCATATTCAAAATCTGCACATTTTAATGCAGCAAGCCCAGTAATGCCAGGTTTTACTTGTAGTACTTTTTTCCATAAATCTGGATGAACTTTTGTAAATTCAGGAATTTCTGGGCGCGGCCCAACTAGCGACATATCACCTTTTAATACATTTATAAGCTGAGCTAATTCATCTATATGCAGCATTCTGATAACACGACCCACACGGGTAATTCTAGAATCATTTGTTCCATTGGTGAGTAGCGGCCCCAAAGATGAATACATTGTGCGAAATTTAAAGATCTTAAATTCCTTACCATGCCGCCCTACTCTGGTTTGCAAATAAAATATTGGTCCAGGACTATCCAACTTTATAGCTATAGATACCATAATAAGAAAAGGCAAAGCCATAAATAGTAATAGTGAGGAAATTAGATAGTCGAAAAAATGTTTTATGTGTAACATAGATGGCATAAAAAATTATAATAATCTTACCACCTTTTATGAAAATTAATACAACAAAGCAAAATGAATTCTCAAGATAGCTTTATGCAAGATGCATTCTCCATGGCTACAAGCGCAATCGCTTTGGGTGAAGTGCCGGTTGGCGCTGTGATTGTAAAAGATAATAAAATATTAGCAAGAAGTCATAATTTATGTGTTTCATCATACGACCCTACAGCGCATGCAGAAATACTCGTTATACGGAAAGCAGCGCAGTTACTTGCTGAGTATAGACTTATAGACTGCGACCTTTACGTAACTTTAGAACCTTGTCCAATGTGTGCACAGGCTATCTCTTTTGCCAGGATAAGAAGATTATATTTTGGCGCTTCAGATATTAAAGGCGGCGCTGTAGAGAATGGTTTACGTATTTATAGCCAACCCAGCTGTTTCCATGCGCCTGAGGTTTTTGGGGGTATTATGGAAAATGAATGCGGAGAAATTTTAAAAACTTTTTTTCAAAGTAAGCGTGGTTATACCAAAACCCATCCTTAATTAGAAAGTGCGCGCTTTTTTCCAATTGTTGCTGGGAAATGGCGAAGTATTAGCATGGTCATTTTATAAGGGATTAGCTATATCTTTTGCATAATCAATCTAAGCACTGATGCATTAAAAATTCGTTTTTGCCCAAAATGCTACCCCACTTACAATACCACAAAGAGTGGTTCCCCATGCTATGTCTACTAAGCTGATAAATAAGGGCCAATTTGCCAATATAGCTAGATTGGTAAAATCATAAACTGCATAAATTATAAGCCCAAAAAGTGCGCCTTTAATAAGAGCCTCGGTGTACGTATGTGCATTGGGTAAAACAAGAAGCAAAATACCAACAACCAAAGCAATATAAACAAGTGCCGCAGCCAGGTAATTAGGCGAAACATTTCCCTCATGCAAACGCATCAAATGCCCCATCTCTTTAAGGTATAAATGTTTGGCAACAAAGCCAAGCCATATGAAATCCACAACTACGATAGTGATAAAAGTAATTAGAATAGTTTTTATATTGTTCATTTAAGACCTCTCATTCCACCAAAACATCTTCTGAAATATCTTCAGCATCTCGAATTTTATTAAGTGCATTTTGTTTATTTTTAATTATCGAACGCAGCCTAGAGGCTTCATCTTTCGAAATTAACTTTTTCCCGCTCACATCTTTATCCACTTTACCATTCTCATAAGCATTAAGTAATTCATTAAGTTTATTATATTTAGCTTCTTCGGAAGATTGAGTAAGAGCTGCCTCTTCGGTCCTTTCATCAATTAGTTTCACCTCATTTGGACTTAAGCTTTTTCTGAGCTTTTGAATGCTGTTTTCCACAAATCTATCATCCATAGTCTTTTTGCTTACATCGTCATACATCTCTTGGAAACGCTCATAGAAAGAATCGGGTATAAAGCTAGATAAAACCTGACTGCCTTCATGCATGTAGATGAAACTCTTGGAGCTTTTTAACCATGACGGCATGCTCTCTGCTTCGGTTTTATGTATTTTGTCAACGCCATTAAAAATACTGATGCTAGTTGAAACAATAAGATACAGGAAAGAAATTATTATAGCACCTCGTATCACCCCAAAAGCTGCACCTAAAGTTCTATCAATTATACCAGATGTCAAGCCCTTGACTAAATTTGATGCGATTATATTGATGATTCCAAATACAATTAAGAAGCCAACTAGCAATCCCGAATGGCCCAAGATCATTACTATGACAGGATTTTTTATCTTTTCATCTAGCAATGGCCTGATAGCTGGGAAAAGTGTGTATGATAAATAAATGGATACAATCCAGCCAGCAAGTGATAAAAATGATCCGATAAACCCTCTAACAAATGCAAACAATGTTGAGAGCGCAAGTACAGCTACAACAGCATAATCTAGGTATGTGAATCCAACTATATCCATGGTTAACCCATTATAATATTTTTAATAAGTCCTTAATGTGATTTACAGCTATTACTCCAATCTTACAAGAAAAGTTTTTATCAATTTTAGGAGCGACAGCATATTTAAATCCCAATTTCTCAGCTTCTAATAATCTAGCTTCTGTTTGCGATACAGACCTAACCTCGCCTGAAAGACCAACTTCGCCAAAAAATATATAATCATTACTTATGGGAATATTTTTACTGGCTGAAATAAGTGAAGCTACCACCGCCAGATCTGCTGCTGGTTCCGTTACCTTTAAACCACCCACCATATTGAGATACACTTCCTTATCCAAAATGTTGATGTTCAACCTAGAATTCAATACAGCAATAAGCATAGCGAGGCGATTGGTGTCCCACCCCACCACTGCCCTTCTAGGGCTTGGCAAATATGAAGGCACGCACAAAGCTTGCACCTCTAGCAAAAGTGGTCTAGTACCCTCGATTCCTGCAAAAATACATGAGCCACTCACCTGTTGGGAAGATGTAGGCAAAAAGTATTTCGATGGATTAGAGACTTCATTCAGCCCCTTGTCACTCATTTCAAAAACCGCAATCTCATTAGCAGGACCGAAACGGTTCTTGATGGCGCGAATCATCCGATACTGCATACCTCTATCACCCTCAAAATAAAGTACAGTATCTACCATGTGCTCAAGGACTTTGGGCCCAGCAATCGCACCTTCTTTAGTAACATGACCAATAAATAATATGGTAAATCCTTTTTGTTTTGCGAGCCTAATGAGTTCAAATGTACATGATTTTACTTGGCTTACACTACCTGGTGAGGATTCAATGTGCTCATCATAAATAGTTTGTATGGAATCTATCACAATAAACTTCACATCTTCTAACTGAGCAATTGTGGCTTTTATTTCCGCCAAAGAGGTAACGCAAGAAATTTTAATACCGTTTTGGGATATGCCAATGCGAGATGCTCGCAGCTTTATTTGCTGGAATGATTCCTCTCCACTTAGGTAAAGTACAGACCTGCCTTGCTCACATAAACGAGAAAGCATCTGCAATACCAAAGTAGATTTGCCGATCCCAGGATCCCCGCCAAGTAGTATAGCGCCACCTTCGACTAAGCCCCCACCTAACACCCTGTCAAATTCGCAAATGGTTGTGCTTATACGCTCAACATCGCTGACATTTTCATCCAGTTCATGTACTAGTAAATTGTTTGCTGCATTCTTGGCAAGAAAGCTTTTACTTTTCTCTGTAACTTCTTGTACCAGGCTGTTCCAAGCGCCGCAATCAAAACATTTTCCATTCCACTTATTATGAATTCCACCACATTGTTGACAGACGTATTGCTGTATTAGTTTTTTTGACATAAAATTAAATGTTGTACTTTATGAATACATAATACAATGTTATGTGGTAATTAAAATAACTTTAAAACAATGTTTAAGCTGTTTCCAAAAAAAGAACGCGTAGAAGAGCAAGAGGTCTCCGCAAAAGAAGCTGACCCGGAAGGTGAAAAGCCCCGGATAATGAGCCTTTTATCAATACAGTTTGCCAAGGCAAAGTTTTATTTTTATATGCTGTTGTGCGTTTATTTAGTTATTCAATGCTGCGTTTTATATTACCTATACACTCAAAAAATTGCCGAAGATTCTATTGAATCTGATCAATCCGTTATGGTTAATGTTATAACAGATGAGATTTTTATAGGCACACTGTACAAAGATGATACCGCTACTGAAGAAAAGTCAGAAGAGCCCAATCAAGTAACTACTCCTACTGCTCCCGCCGCTCCAGAATCTCATAAATACCGAGTCAATGAGATCTCCCCAGAAAATGCAAAAAAAGCTAAAGTAGCTCTCATAATAACAGGCTTAGGTTTGAGTAAAAATCAGACTCTTGAAGTATTAGAAAGCAATTATAAAGTGACTTTAGGTTTTAGCCCATATGCTAGCGACTTAGAAGGGTGGATAGATCAAGCGGTTGATAAAGGGTATGAGGTAATGTTAAACTTACCTATGCAACCAATAGACTATCAAACTAACGATCCAGGCGCTTATGCGATGTTGCAAAACCTTGATAAGGATCAAAATTTAGAAAGACTAGAGAATCTTCTTTCATATTCAAAAAAGATCATAGGAGTTTATTCTTTGCAGAATGAGGTTTTTTCTTCAACAAAATCCAATATGTCCGATATAGTAGATCGGCTTGCTGCAGACCATCTGATACTTCTGTATGGCAATAAGAAAAATCAAGATGATATCAAAGATCTATGCAAGCATAGCTCTCTTGAATGTTTATCTCCAAACATAGCTGGTGACACAGAGTTAAACGAAGCAAAAATTTACAAAAAGCTAAAACTATTAGAAAGCGACGCCCTTAAAAATGGTTATGCGGTAGGGTACCTTAATGGATATCCTGTTGCAATGCGAGCTTTGAAAAAATGGGCGCAACAGCTTGATAGCAACAAACTAATTCTAACCACAGTGAGCTCAGTGTTAGATAATGCCAATCCTTCAAACAAGGAGAAAGAGAATTGATTATACACCATAAGCAATCCCCACAAAAAAATTTGTTTTACGTAGCATTGGCTGGGTGTCTTGCTACGCTGGCATTTGAGCCTTTTGATTACCCGGTATTTTTAATACCAGCATTTTATATTTTGTTGAGAAAAATTTATCATGCCCCACTAAAGGATGCATTTCTTAAAGGCGTTGTCTTTGGTTTCTTCCATTTTTTAACTTCATTGTATTGGATTGCGATTGCCTTGACCTCCAATGTAGGTAATTTCACATGGCTAATCCCATTTGCAGTACTTTTAATACCAGGGATTTTAAGTTTATATATAGGTTTCACCTGTGCGATTGCTTCGCTGTTTTCAAAAAACCGCATATTGTTTATTGTCGCTTTCACATTTATATGGTCCCTTGTCGAGATTGTACGGGGTTATTATCCATTTCCGTTCCCTTGGAACTTTATGGGCTACGTTTTGCTAAACAAACCATATGGCATGGAGCTTATCCCATTTTTAGGTCTTAGCATGAGCTCAGTGTTAACTGTATTTTTGGCGGCAATAGTTTTCTCAAAAGATCTAAAGTTAATCGCTATTACATATTTGGCAACCGCTTTGGCAGTAATAATAATGCCTAACAGAAATGTAGAAACGGAATTTTGGGATGAATCAATTAGGATTATACAACCAAATTTATTTGATCATCATTTAGGTAATCCAGACGAGCAAAAAAAAGTTTTGGACACCCTTTATTGGATGTCGAACAAAAAAATCAAAGAAGCAAATGTAAAAGCGGTAATATGGCCAGAGGCAGCATACCCTTATTTGCTACAGGAAAACTCAAAAGAGCTGCAATTTATGGGAAGCATCCTGGAGAATGGAGCATATTTGATTACCGGTGTCGATAGAATTGATGAGCAAAAAAATTTATATAACTCGTTGATAGCGGTCGACTCTAAAGGCAATGCTGTATCAACCTATGACAAGCGTATATTAGTTCCATTTGGCGAATATGTGCCGCTTAGTAAAATGTTTAAATTTGATAAAATTGCATATGGAATGTATGAGTTCACACCAGGCGCCCCATATAATAAACATTTTGATGAAGTTGTATTGAAATATTATCCATTGATTTGTTATGAAGTCATCTTCCCTATTAAAGAAGATCTGAGTGACTACGAGTGGATATTAAATATAACAAACGATGCATGGTATGGCGATAGTTCTGGTCCATATCAGCATTTTGCTATGACAAGATTTAAGGCCGTTGAATATGGAATGCCTATAATAAGAGTTGCTAACACGGGGATCAGTGGTATAATATCTCCGTTTGGCGATGTTATTCAGAAAATCAGCTTTGGTAAAGATGGATTTCTTGATGTGCGCATTCCCAAAAAGCTCAAGCAAAACTATACTTTTATAAAAAACCATCAGGGCGTCTTGTTGATGGCTTTTTTTATGATTTGCTTAATATTAAATTTTGCGTTACACATCAATAACTTTAAGGAAAGGCTGCAAAAGTGAGTACAAGAAAAGTAAATGAAATAGATCTAGAAGTTAGTAAGAAGTTGAAGAAGCGTAGGCTAGAGCTCGGCTTTACTCAAGAACAACTTGCCAACTCCATCGGCGTTACGTTCCAACAAATCCAAAAATATGAGCGCGGGGCCAATAGAATTAGTTCAAGTAACTTATTTGCCTTGGCAAAAATTTTGCAGACAGATATAACCCATTTTTTCTCTAATGAGGTGGATCCTGGGTATTGCTTTTCTGGAACTGGCCCAATGTGTTTGGCAGAAACTCAAACTCCTTACGGCACTCTTGATGAAGAAGAAAAGAAAAAAGTTCAGGAACTTATATCGCACTTCACTAAGATAAAAGATAGCAAGCTGAAAGAAAGTATATTAGAGCTAGCAAAAAATTTAAGTGATACTCAACCAAAGTAATGCCATGAAATACGATGATGCCAACATATTTGCTCGCATCATTAAAGGAGAGATCCCATGCAAAAAAGTGTATGAGGATGAGCTTGTTATAGCCTTCCATGATATTTCCCCATCAGCCCCAGTGCATATTTTAATCCTACCTAAAGGTAACTACTGCTCTTTTGATGACTTTGTTTTAAATGCAGATGAAAAATTGGTTAAGCATTTCTACCTTAAAATACGTGAAATCGCACATTCTTTGGGACTGGAAAGAACTGGATACAGGTTGATCATGAATCATGGCGCAGACGCCTGTCAAACCGTCAATCACTATCACGTACATTTGCTTGGCAAAAAGCCTTTAGGAGCTTTGGTAGTTGGAGATTCATACCATGGCTAGCATTATTAGACATGCTAGGTTTATTATAGAGGGTATGATTGCATGGACTGCGTATGCTTTTCTTAAGATTTTGCCTATAGATATGGCATCCGTATTAGGGGCATCTATTATGAAAGTTGTGGGCCCACATCTCAAAGCATGTAAAACAGCCAGAAAAAACATTGCTAGATGCTTCCCAGATAAATCCGAATCTGAGATAAACTCCATCATTAAAGGTATGTGGGATAACCTAGGTCGAACTATTGCAGAATCAGCCAGTATAATACACATGAGCAGTAGGAGGTTCAACAAGCGTGTCAAGGTATTCAAAGAATTCGATAATTTTGACAAGTCAGGAATATATGTTTCCGGTCATCTAGGCAACTTTGAGTTAGCCGCAAAGATCTCTATAGAGCAAAAGAAAAATTTAAACTTAGTATACAGGCCTGCTAATAATAAATATGTTAACATGCTGATAAGACATTTGCGAGAATATGGTGGCAATAAATTAATACCTAAAGGTAGAATCGGCCTTTTTCAAATTTTAAAGGTTTTGGACAATGGCGGCAATATTGGAATGCTCGTAGATCAACGCATGAACGACGGTGTAGATACAAAATTTTTTGGCATCCCTGCTAAAACGACCTCTTTACCTGCGAAGCTTGCGATTAAATATAACATCCCAATTTACATAGGTTATATGAAACGCGCTAAGGGCTGCAACTTTACAATTCACTTTAAGGAGATACGCCCTAATAAAGGTGATGATGCCATAGAAATAACTCAAAGGATAAATGATATTCTCGAGCAATGGATTAGAGATTGCCCAGAGCAATGGTTTTGGGTGCATAAGCGTTGGGGGTAAAGGCTAATACTAAGTACCAAAAATAATTGGACATAAGCGTATATCTTTTGGATAAACTTGCTTGAGGAAAAGGTGTTTTGTATGTAAAATACTAAAGTCCTTCTCCCCCTTCGCATTTACCCAAAATTTATTTACTTTTGTCCAATTATTTTTGGACTTTAGTATAACAGGTTTAGCTTTAATAATGCATTGGAGGTACGAACCAATTTACATTAACCTGTTTTGAAAGTCTTAAAAGTTTGTCGAAATCAAATTTAGTTTGCTGGCGAGCATAGTAATTTTCAGGATGAATAAGAAGTGGATAATCCTCATTTTTTGCCTCCGAAATAAGTTTTTCTATGCTCATAGTCTCCAAATCTCTATACCCAGCTTCAATCCAGAACATCTCGGGATAAAAACTTTTATCTTCCGGTACAATAAACGTGCTCATCTCGCCATTACCAAAGTAAAATGGTGTCTCAGTTTTCATAGCCCATCCTTTATATTTCTCTTCTTCATAAGGAGGGTGATGGTTTTTACCTAATTTAAGAACACCTGACTCATGCTTAGTAAATGAATGTAATTTTTTAAGCCCTGTTTTTGATTTAAAATCTTTTAATTCAGTTTCAAAAGTTTCAAAGGATTTTGTATTTTCCGCATGGAATCCAATGCTATGTCCAAGGGTCTCTAGCCATTGTATTAAGCTTTGAGATGGAGCAGTGCAATTTCTGAAATAAAATATCGCTGGCACGGAATGATTATGCAATAAAATGGCGAAGTTCTGTACTTGCTTCAAGTATCCAAATTTGTTTATTACTGGAAAATAAAAATCCTCTCTTAATTTGGAAATTATTTTTTTAAATAAATTATTATTACCATAAGGTTTATCAACATCTATCCTGAGAATTAAACCCATACTACGCTACCTTTGTTACATTTTTAGTAATCATAATCGCTGAAACTACTATGAAATCAAAGATGAGTCAAATAATAAAGCCTCCCGATCCCCCCGTTTTTCAGGGCGACCGCATTAAAATTCAGAAGCAACGGCGTTACAACACGAACATGGATAAAAGCTTCAATTAATACCTTGTAATTTAAAGCAAAAACCTCTAAAATCTTCGCTGTGAATGTGGCGCTCCATCTACTCATAGT
>JAJTHY010000055.1 GCA_021298045.1 Candidatus Jidaibacter sp. | reverse complement strand
GACTATGAGTAGATGGAGCGCCACATTCACAGCGAAGATTTTAGAGGTTTTTGCTTTAAATTACAAGGTATTAATTGAAGCTTTTATCCATGTTCGTGTTGTAACGCCGTTGCTTCTGAATTTTAATGCGGTCGCCCTGATTATTTAAGCCTTTATAATCTTTTTATTTGCTTTCCTAAAACGTCCGCGTGTATCTACAATTAGGTTCGCTTCTTTTTCAATTAGATCGTAGTCTATATTGTCATGATCAGTTGCAATTAATACTACATCAAATTTTTTGAGATTATCCTTAGTAAGCTCAATACTGTTTAGGTTTAAATGATGTTTGCGAGTATGAGGTGCAAATGGTATGTAGGTGTCATGGTATTGTATAGCAGCGCCTAGATGGTCTAGCTCCTCTATAATTTCCAAGGATGGTGACTCTCTAAGGTCATCAACATTCTTTTTATAAGCAACACCAATAACCAAAATATTAGCTTTAGAAATAGATTTGCCTATAGAGTTAAGAGCTAGCATTACTTTCTCAATAACATATGTTGGCATGTAGGTATTTATTTCGCCTGCGAGTTCAATAAAACGAGTATGAAGCTTATATTCTCTCGCCTTCCAAGTTAAATAAAATGGATCGATTGGAATGCAATGCCCGCCCAAACCAGGGCCAGGATAATATGGAGTGAATCCAAATGGCTTAGTAGAGGCTGCTTCTATCACCTCATAAATATCGATTCCCATTTTATCAGCAACTATCTTCATTTCATTAACAAGGCCTATATTAACTGCGCGGTGAATATTCTCCAGTAGCTTTGTCATCTCTGCAACTTTAGTGGAGCTTACCTCTACAACAGTATCTACAGCATTTCTGTAAAGCTCAGCCCCGACTTTTAGGCATAGTTCAGTAGTGCCGCCAACCACTTTAGGTATAGTTTGGGTGTTATAAGAAGGATTTGCAGGATCTTCGCGCTCAGGCGAGAACACCAAGAAATAATCTTTACCTACTTTAAAGCCCTTGCTTTCAATCCTAGGTAATAGTTCTTCTTCAGTAGTGCCAGGATAAGTTGTGGATTCAAGAGACATGATCTGCCCGGCTCTAAGAAATGGCAGCATAGTGTCCATAGTTTCTGTAATATAGCTTAGGTCCGGCTCCCTATAAATATTAAGCGGGGTAGGTAGGCATATAATAATGGCATCTACATCTGATATTTTAGAAAAATCTGATGTGCATTCAAAACCTTTCTCAGTTGCTAAAATGATATCCTTAGCAGGAATATGTTTGATGTAAGATTCGCCAGCGTTGATCTTATTAATTTTATATTGATCAATGTCGAATCCCACAACTTTAAAATCCTCTTCAGCAAACCTAATTGCCAGGGGTAATCCAACATATCCTAATCCAATAATTCCTATTACTGCTGTTTTGCTGTGGATTTTATTTAAAAGCTTTTCCATTTTTTAAACCTACTTAATTTCCATTAATGTTTCATCTTCAAGAACCTTATATTTTCTGCCTTCTTTAGGGCATATTAGGTCTTTTCCTAAAATTTCACCAGCGTGTGACACCCATCCCACCTGCTTGCCAGGAACTCCAACTACTAAAGCATGAGGTTTTACATCTTTGGTAACAACAGCGCCAGCGCCAATCATACAATATGTCCCTAAAGTTACACCGCAAACGATGGTAGCATTAGCGCCAATTGCTGCACCTTTGCATACCTTAGTGATCTTGTATTCATCTTTGCGCTCCACAAACGCTCTGGGGTTTATCACATTAGTGAAAACCATTGAGGGCCCGCAAAATACATCGTCTTCAATTACAACGCTATCATAAATTGAGACATTGTTTTGTACCTTTACATTATTGCCAATAAAAGCTTTGCTGCCTACATAAACATTTTGACCCAAAACGCATTGATCACCTACTACAGCGCCACTTGAAACGTGCGTCCAATGCCATACCTTAGTGCCTTCTCCCACTTTGGCTCCTTCGTCTACAATCGCAGTTGGGTGTATATAAATCATAGTAAATCTATCGGTGCATTAAGGTTATTAGACTTATATATTGCGCTTAATATTTTTTGAGTGGTTAGTATTGTGTCGCCTTCTATGCTCGCTGGCTTGCCAGATATAATAGCACTATATACATCAATATAATTGTGTACATGTCCAGCGCCATACACAGAAGAAAACTCTACTTCTGCTGCAGTTTGCGTCGTCGCTCCGGTACTCAGATCCTCATGTATATTTAATACACTCCGGTCTTCCGTTCCGTATGCACCTTGCACTCCGCTACCAGAAGCGAGTTTCGGAATAGGACGATTATGGTTAATTAGCGTTTCTTCCCCTTCTAATTCCCAATGTGTTATTTCGTTAAGTGCTATCCCACCAATTTTAACTGTGCCTTTTTCTCCTAATATGGTTATGGAGCCTTCTAGATTTTTAGGATAGGTTAGCACTGTCATATTGATGGAAGCTAGGGTTCCATTTTCAAATTCTATAATAGTTGCACCTGTATCTTCAGTTTCAATATTTCTTGCAAGAGTCATAAGAGATGCAAAAACCTTTTTGGGCTTGCTGGCTGCCATCCAGGCTACCATATCAACATAATGGGTGGCTTGTGTTAAATATGCCCCACCATCCATAGCCAAAGTACCATGCCAAGATGCTTCTTTATCGTAATAACTTTGTGGACGTTGCCAAAAAATATTAGAGCTTATCATGTATATCCGCCCTAATTTTCCTTCGTTAATAGCTTGTTTAAGCTTAGCGATTGGCGCATTAAAGCGGTTCTGACAAATTAAAAAAAGGCGAGCCCCTCTGGATTTACAGTAATTGGATGCCCTTTCTCCGCTTTCATAATCTATTGAAAGAGGCTTTTCGCATATTATGTTCTTCACCCCTAATTCTGCAATTTTCTCAACCATGGATGGATGGAGTCCATTTGGAGTAGCAACCACAGCAATATCAGGCGATAGCTGCTTAATCATCTCCACATAATCCTCAAATGGACGCCCACCAACAATTTCAGAGGCTTTAATAGCTTTGTTTAGATCAATATCACAAACTCCAACTACCTGGAATTTATCGGTAATTTTATTTAAAGCTTCAAAGTGCTTGGCAGATATCCTACCGCAGCCAATGTAAACCGTTTTAAGTGTCATTGAATTAATCATAAAGATTTTAAAGTATTTTTAAGCGTAGTCACTATATACTCTTGCTCAGCTTTTTCAAGATATGCATGCATAGGTAGGCAAAATATTTTTGCACTAAAATGTTCTGATTTTTCTAAGTTCTGCGCTCTATAACTATTTAAGTAAGCTGGTTGTAGATGCAAGGGGATTGGATAATACACATTGCTTGGTATTCCAGCTTTTTTCAGCTCTCCTATTATAATATCTCTTTCATCATGTAGGAGTTGATATACAGCCCAAGCAGATTTTTTATTACTTGGAACTGTTGGTGTTTTTACAATGTTACTTAAATGTTCATTGTAAAAATCCGCGAGTTCATTTCTGGTTGTAATTTCAGCATCAAAATTTTGAAATTTTTCTAGTAATACACAAGCTTGGATAGTATCTAACCTGCTGTTCATTCCTATGTTAATGTGGTGATATTTATCATCACCACGACCATGTAAAGACAATGACCTAAGCTTTTGGGCATGCTTATCATTATTTGTGAACATCATTCCGCCGTCACCATAGCATCCCAGCGGCTTAGTTGGAAAAAAGCTTGTAGTTGTGATATCGGCTAGCCCCCCCACACCATGGCCGTGGATAGTAGCGCCATATGCCTGCGCAGCATCAGAGATGAAAAATAAATTGTTTTCTAGAGCAATGCTTTTTATTGCCTCATAATCAACAGGTTGCCCAAATAAATCTACAGTGATGATACCCCTAATTTTTAAACCCTTGGATTTAGCATCCTCAATTGACAGTCGCAAAGAAGATGGATCTATATTAAAGTCATCTGCTACATCTACAAAATATGTGATGCCATTTAAAATGGATATTGCTTCTGCAGTTGCAACATATGTAAAACTTGGGGTAAAAACAACTTCTCCTGGTTTTAGATCAAACGCCATAAGCGCTAAAGTTAAGGCATCCGTCCCATTGGCACAAGCGATTGCGTGGTGAGCTCCATAATATGCGCTTAGTTTTTGCTCCAGCTCCGCCACCTCCGTTCCCATAATGAATTGGCCAGATTCTATAGCGGCTGATATTCTCTCTAATATATTGTCTTTTAAAAAATCTGCTTGGCGCTGTGAAAGCATTAAATCTATATTCATTTGAGCAGCATATCCATAATTAGTTTATTAGTTTTTTTGCCTGAGATTTTGCTAAATACTTTGAATCCAGTGGGGGAAGTTACGTTTATTTCAATAAGCTTAGAGTCTATAAGGTCAATTCCCGCCAGAAATATACCGTGTTCGAAAAGATGTTTAGCAATTTTATTGCTGATGTCAAGCTCAGCTTTTGTGAGCTCGGTTGCATAAGCTTTCCCCCCAGCTATCATATTCGCTATGAAATTTCCATCTTGAGGCATTCTAGATATGGCTCCCACAACTTCTCCACCAGCGATTAATACCCTTTTGTCACCTTGAGTTTTTACAGAGGGTAAATACTCTTGCAATATGCATTCACCAAATTTTTCTAGATATAATGGAACTAATTCTTGGAATTTTTGTTCAGAATCTATTAGTGATACTTCTTGGCCGCCAAATCCATATATGGGCTTTAGCACAGCGATACCCATAGTTTGGTAAAAGGTTTTTAAATTATGGTAATTACCGCCGGTAATAGTCTTTGGTATGCAGTCTGGGAAGTATAGTGCGGAAAGTTTTTCTGGAAACTCGCGTATCGCCCTTGGATTGTTTATAACAATAGTGCTTTTTGGCAGGTGATCTAATAAATATGTATTGGTTAAGTATCTCTGATCAAATGGCGGGTTTTGCCTAATCATTACCACTGATGCTTTAGAGAGATCTAAGTTTATATTTTCTCTAACTATTTCGTAAAATTTCTTGGTATTACCCGTGAAGTTAACAAAGCTGCCGGTGGCGTGTAATTTGTCGCAAAAGCTAAGGTCACTAGGGGTATAATGAAATACCTTATATCCCCTACGCTCTAACTCTTCTGCCAGAAAAACGGAAGTATCAGTTTCGTAATTTAATGAATCAATAGGGTCTGCCTGCAGGGCAACAATTTTTTCCATCAATCCTCCATTACTAAAGATTTTAAACAATCAATATACAGAGGGTGGACCGAGACAGTGGGAACTCTAAAATAAGCTTTTGCACCTAAAGAAGTTGCGAGCTCTTTGTATTGAATATCAAGCTCAACCAGGGTTTCTGAATGTTCAGAAACAAAGCTTATGGGGAGAACTATTAGTACTCTGCCTTGCGCAGAATATTTGTGAATTAGGTTTTCAGTTGAAGGCTCTAGCCATTTTAGCGGGCCAACTTTACTTTGGTAGCAAACATTATATTCTAAGTCCTTTATCCCCAATTTTTCTACGATAGATTTAACCGATGCATTTACATGTTTCTCATATGGGTCTCCACTAGTGACTCTATTTAGCGGTATCCCGTGGGCAGAAAACAAAACCACTGGCTTGCCAACTTTTTCAGCTTGTCCATAGGTTTTGGCTAATAAATTTGTATATGCTTGAATAAAATTTTCATGATCTTCATAAGACAATATATTTTTAGTTGGAATGTTAATGCCGCGTTTGGCTGTTTCTTCTTGCCATTCTTTTATAGAAGATTCAGTAGTGGTTGTAGAGTACTGAGGGTAGAGCGGGAGTAGAATAATTTTTTTGGGATTATATAATTCTATTTCGTCCAAGACATCATTAATCAAAGGATATGAATAACGCATATAAGTAAACACCTTATAGTTGCCACCTAACTCTTTTTGCAAAGCAGCAGCTTGGGCATAGGTCTCGGGTAATATTGGGGACCCACCACCAATTTGTCTATATATGTCTGAGGCTTTCGGATTTCTACGCCAAGAAATGAACTTTGCCAACATAAGGCGTATAGGATTTGGTGCGCTTATTATTGCTGGATCATTAAACAGGTTGAATAAAAATGGCTTAACGCCTTGCATGCAGCAGGGGCCACCAAGATTATATAAAACTACAGCAGTTTTCATTTAACACCTATTGTTATTTTCAGGAAAAGATAGTAGTCTTTTCTACTAAAATTACTAGGATAAACCATGAGCCCAAGAATAATATTTTTACTTCTCGCATGTTCAACGCTTTTATCGGCTTGTAACGGGGATGTTAAGTCATCACTAGGTCTAAAAAAAGAGGCGCCTGATGAATTTGTGGTAATATCTAATCCACCACTTAGGGAGCCTCCGGAGTTTAACTTAAGCGCCCCAACCAATGAACTTCCTGAACGCGGAATAATTGTACAAGATAGTGAGAAGAATTTGGATAAAGATGATATGATGTTCCTGGAATATCTTGAAGAGCCCAAGCATAGCGATGTGAAAAGCATGATTGATTCTGAGCATCAAGGTCACAAGAAAGAGCATGAATCTAAAAATAGCATCAGTAAGGCGATTAGCAAAATTAGGGGCGATCATGAAGACCCTGTGATAGATGCGGAAAAAGAAAGGGCGCGTCTTAATGAAAATGCCGCAAGTGGCAAGCCAATTAATGAGGGTGTTGTTAAGAATAAATCTAGTTCCACTATCGATAAAATTTTAGATTAATTGCTAATCATTTGATTTTCATATAGTATTAAATATATGAGAACCTTAATGTTATTTAATTATGAAAGATGACTTTTTGCTAACTTCAAATCGGCAAGATGAAGTTGATCCTTCAGAGCAGCAGGATGTTTTTGACGCTGAAAAGCAGTTAAGAATTTTAGCGGAACTAAATAATATTGGTCACGTTAATCCTCTTCCCTTAAAGGATGTTTGTGGTTATAGCAAAAAAGAAATCAAAAAGATGTCTGCCTTTGCAAAGGTTGCTAATGCTAAGGAGCCTACCACTGAAGAAGAAGGGAAAAAAGATAAGGAATATCAAGATATCTATGGTGATAATTTATCCTCTTTTAAAGAAGATGGGTATGATGTAAGGTTTGTTGAAGACAAAAAATTAGGCACAAGAGCCGCTTTACTCATAAGGGGTGATGAAGTTATTATATCTTTTAGAGGGACTCAAAATGCTTCCAACGTTGCTTCAGATCTTAAAACTGGGCTTGTGACCTCCAGCTTTATGCAGGGTAGGGTACACAATGGTTTTTATGATGTGTTTCAAAGCTTGTGGCCTGGTATACGAAAAGAGATAGATGAGTACACCCATAAGCAAGGTAAGCGGTCGGAGGATCTGCAATTTAAATTTACTGGTCATAGTCTGGGTGGTGCGGTTGCGAAAATTGCCGCTTGGTTTGTCCACAAAGAATGGGAAGTAAAAGCGGATAATATACAAGTGGTAACTTTTGCAGACCCTAGGGCTTTTGACGCTAAGCAAGCTGAACAGTATAATAAAGAATTAGGTGCGAAAACACTGATGATCACTCAAGATAGCGATATCATTCCAAAGGTAACCCCTGGGTCTATGGGATACAAACATGTTGGTGCTAAACTTGAAGTGCAAAAGGTGGGCGCAATGCATAAGCTTGAAAGTTATGCAAAAGGCATAGATCAGCTAAGTGAAAAAATCAAAATTGATGATCTGAATAATTCGATCTCGTTTTTTTATTCTCCGTCTAGGTTTTTTCAGTATCTAAATGACTTAATTCTGGGCACAATCCAGCACGCAATCCGAGGCGATAGAGAAGGTTTTGCCGAAAGGGAAAAGAGGCATCGCGAGGAGGCGATGAAAAATAAAGGCGATTCGCGTGCTCATTAGATGCTATAATATAGCTAAACTCTTATAAAATGGGTGCGCTAATGCTGCGCCTTTTCAATAAATTTTCACCTATTTTGCCTTTGAAATATATCTATATTCCATGCGTAAAATAGGCAAAAATTTATGAGAAAATTCTTGATTTTCGTACCCATTTTATAAGGGTTTAGCTATAAATCTTTTCCCGCATTTTTATTCCCAGGGCGACCGCATTAAAATTCAGAAGCAACGGCGTTACAACACGAACATGGATAAAAGCTTCAATTAATACCTTGTAATTTAAAGCAAAAACCTCTAAAATCTTCGCTGTGAATGTGGCGCTCCATCTACTCATAGT
>JAJTHY010000152.1 GCA_021298045.1 Candidatus Jidaibacter sp. | reverse complement strand
TTTCTATAAGTGGAATTTCGATTGCAGCATCCTGCACATCCATGGAAATTACCTTAAGTTCATCAGTATCAAAACGCACAGGAACATCGAATTCGAAGTCAGCTTTGATTTCAAGACCCTCTGGTAAATCTTCCTCAAAGGTCACGATGCCGGTATCATAATCAACTTTGTATTTATATTGTGTATGTCCTCCTATATTAAGAGTAACAGTACCCAAAACTGGCTTGGTGATAACTCTTATATCTATTTGGTCTTGCACTACATAAGTTTTAATCAATTGATATTCCTTGACCCCATTTTTGCTAAACCCAATTAACTGCTTGGTCGCGCTGTAATCAATCCAGTCTTTAAATCTAAAGCCGATTCCCCTACCTTTATGGATGCGGAAAAAGAGAATTATCAGTGCGAAATCTTCCTTATTTTTCACACTAGTTGCAATGTTGTAGCGATTGCGCGCATGGAGCCAATCTATATTTCGTTGCTCATTGCCACTTTTGGTTGTTACTATATCGGTTGAAAAAATTGGCCCCCCAACTGCGCCCAATGAAAGATGCTCGGGAAAGCGGATATTTGAAAATTTTATAGAAGCGTTACTCATGATTGCCTCTCTCATTATTTTCGTATTGCTCAATTATTTTATCTATTTGCTCATCACAGTTTTCTTTTAATAGCCCCCAATTGCGTGCAAGGCCTATTACAAGCTCACAATCATGACGATTGATTTGGTTGTTCCGTGCAGTGCTTTCCGACAGTTCAATCTGTCGCTCCAGAAGTGCATGGTCCATTGAGATAAGATTTGCTAAGGTAGAGCATAGCCTTTGTAATGCTAATGATGCCTTACTCGAGACCTGTATCGCCTTGAGAAAATCCTCTTCCTTGCTTGAATCCTCCAAAAGTTTTCTAATAAGAATATTTGCTATATTGCGTGCATTAGTTGCGGCCTCCTGATGCTCCAAAACTAATGTTGCTTTAATTTGTTTCATGATAATTACCTAATATCTTGTACAGGTAGTTTACTTCTCCTTATAGGGTGCATGGAAGTCATGAAAGGTAAAAAAATAAAATATTTGCTGAATATGGGTTTGCATGATATAAAATGTCAAAAATAATATTTAATGGAGTTTTTCTGTGTACTCGTTAAGTCTTTCAGGTTTGTACAACAATTTTTATTATTGGTATTATTGTACGCCTGCGGTTAAAGCAGAGGTTGATAGAGCGCGCGTAGATAATGAAGGTACTCTTGATTTATTTGGAATACCAAAGGTAGATTTAAATGAAGCCGACGCGGAGTATATCCTTGAAAAAATAAAAGAAAATAGATATAATCTCAAAACTTTGAAAATTCATGAAGGCTTGAAAGAATTGGTAATGTCAGCACCATTCGATACTACCATTGATCACTTGATTACAAATACCTATTTGATTACTTTTGAACCAGGCAAGCCTGCAGGACACACTATTACTGATGGATTGTTAGAAAATTTACTAAAGATTGCAGAAAATCACAACATCTTTGAGGTTAGACTTGTGTGCTTTGACCTTGAATCACCAAAGACTGCTAGTAATATAGAAAAACTACAACAGTTTGCCGCTGAACATCCATCGGTTAAGTTTTTCATAAGGGGTGAGGAAATTACTCCTACCGAGAAAACAATTGAGGCATCAAATGAAGAGGAGCCAAATCAACCTGTTGCTCCTGCTAAGAATGAACAGCCAGAGGCCGCTAAAACTAACTGGCTAGATAAGTTTCAATCATTGACGTTTAATAATTCAGCGATTGAATTAGTTGAAGGGTATTTTGCAGATCCGGAAGCATAACGCTTCAGTTGTATCACCTAACCGGGAAGTTAAAATGGTCTTCTGGTTTGCGGGGGAAGGGCTCATTTAAAAATTCGTAGTGCCACCATTCTTTTCTGTAATTATCAAAGCCATGGTTCTCCATAACTTGCTTTAGTATTTGACGCATGCGCTTTGCATCATCTGTTATAGTAGGGCAGGCAGTGTGGGAAACCTCGCCGAAGAAGTCGAAAGGCGCTCCCATATATACTTCTTCCCCTGTTTTGCTGTCAACTAGACTAAGATCTACTGCGCTTCCTCTGCTATGTTTAGAAAGGCGGGCGATAAAACCATCCGAAAATAGCAAAGTCTTATCCTTATAGTCTGGGTAATAGATTTCCTTCATCAATAAATCTTCTTTGTCATTTGCCCAACCCCAAAAGTCATCCACAGCACTTTGCGGTCTGTAAGCATCATAGACTATTATTTTATACCCCAAGACAGCAAAAGTTTTTTGTGCAGCTTTAAGCGCTTGTGCTGCAACTTCGGTTAAGATGGCAACTGGCTTTTCATAGCCTAAGGCTGGCCTCCCCATGAAGTTATCATTACCAGCATATCGCATATCTTGTATAATAGTTGGGTCAACTTCTGATAAATAAACAAATCCCTTAGGTAAAGCCATATGAACCTATAACAATATATATTACCGCTGATATTAACACGAAGCACACGGACTTAAAATAAAATCTATGATGGCTTATATAAAGGGCGATTAATAATAATACAGTGGCCATAAACAAAGTTATAAACACATATTGCAAATTCATGCCCATAAGAATGAATAAACTAACTGAGATTAGCATCATGCTGACTTCCAGCATTGTGTACATTTTATCTACTTGAGCTCCGCAATAGTTACACTGCTGCTTGCTGAATATCCAAGATAATACGGGAAAATACTCCCAATATTTAAGCTCATGCTTACATGTTGCGCAATGCGGTTTTAGCCCTTTATTTTTTGAAATGCCATTAATGGGTTTAGCTAAGGGAATTCTATGGTAAGCAGTTGTTAAATAATTACCCAGTAACACACCGTATAAGGCGGAAATAAGTAGCACCAAAAAATGGTTCATTTAATACCAAAGTCGTTTAGCCTATATGGTATTATATTGCAAACTCAATAAAAATATATATGAATACCAGAAAAAATATCGATATAATAATCGTGCCTCTACCGGGCAGAAATTCTTTGCCAGTTATTAAATTATTGCTGGAGATGGCCGGTAATAAGTTTGGATTTTTGCTTTTGATTCTTTCCAAATAGTTATTTGGATTTAGCTCCAAGAATTCCGCATACTGTTTTATATATCCAATCGTATAGGTATCAAACTTAAGCAAATCTGCATTTCCCTTCTCAATCGCCTGCAAGTAGGTTTTGCGAATCTTCAATGTCTTCGCCACTTTGTCAATGCTAACTTTGGCTGCCAACCTATGCTTTCTTAACTCCGACCCAATATTTTTTAATTCATCGCGATTCATAAATACAACTTAATATAACTCATTCGCTCTATCCTCAAATGCTTTTACCATTTTGTGACAAGCAACTGAAAAAAATGCTCCCATAATTTTGCCTAATAGAAAAGACTTAAATTCAAAGTCGATAAAAAAACTTATTTTTACGCCTTCATCAATCTCTTCAATTTTCCATATATTGTGCAAATGGGTGAAAGGCCCAGAAATCATAACAACATTAACCCCTGCAACCCCCTCACTAGGTGGGGAGAGTTCTACCTTAGAGCGGTAACTTTCTTTAAATCCTTGAAAGTTAATGGTCAAATCCGCGATGATTTCATTCTCGCTACGCGAGATAACTTCAGCATCGCTACACCAAGGTAGAAACTCAGGGTATTTCTCTATATCAATTACTATATTATATATTTGCTCTGCAGAGTGGTGCGAAAAAAATTCTTCTTCTAATTTTGGCATCAAGGTATTCTTATGTGTGTATCGTTAATAATATACTCTGATTTTTCTAACTTTTCCACCTCATCAATATTAAGCAATGCTAAAACTAAATTTTGCTGTACGCCTAGAAAAATCCCAACTTTTTTGCCATTTATAACTAGCTCTTCTTCCTTGCGAGGCGGGTTACCGCTCCATTCTAGAAGATATAATTTCTTGTGAATGCCGCCCCTATGGTTCATTCGTGCTGTTACTTCTTGGCCTACATAACATCCTTTATTAAAATCTATAGCGCTTAAAGGAGCTTCTCCAAAATTCAGCGGTAAACTACGCCCATAGGTAAAATCGAAATCTGCATCCGGAACTAAAAGTTTGATTCTAAGGGCATGGTATTCGCTATCATGTGCATTGGCATCTAGTATATTGCCAATAGTTCTAAACCCCATTTTGGGGCTTCTTGGATCTGCAAAGCTCTGGTTATTAATAGGGGCACTGGAAGCATAAACTTTTAAATCAGTCTGGCAGATTTCAACTTCTGATCTTAATTTGTACATTTGAAGTTTTGCACAAATTTCATTAATTCTCGCCGCTTGGCAGTCAAGTAGTATGGAATCATCAGTCTTTATAATGAAGAAGTCGTATAAAAATCTACCTTGAGGAGTTAACATAAATGCATACATATATTCCAAGTTTGAAATTTTGGTTGCATCATTTGTTATCAAGCTCTGCAAAAACTTTACAGCGTCTCTACCTGTAAGCTGTATGACCGCTCTAGATTTTAGGTGTATGGTCTGCATCGTCGGAAACTTCAAAGGATTTGTTTAGAAATAAGTCTTTAAGCATAAAAGCATTGATCATGAAGAATATAATACTAATAGAGGTTAAACCAAATACCTTAAAATATACCCATGTTTGCTCATCAAAATTGCGCCATACAAGTTCATTAGCTAAAGCGCAGCTAGCAAAATACAAACTCCAAAATAGCAGCAATGAATTTAACTTCTTTTTAGATATCCCAGAAAGCACCGGTAATGCGAGCCATACTAGTTTTTTGCTATGGTCTTTGAAGCGATCAACCAACAGTATTAATGCTATGATTAAATTAACTATAGTGGGTTTTATTTTTATAAAGAAGGTATCATCCATAATAACGGTTAGAAGACCAAAGATGATGATGACCCCATATCCAAACAGCATGAGATTTGGCAGCTTGAAGCGTTTGTATTTGGCAATTAAGAGGGCAACAATAGTGGAAATTACAAGAGATATTACTCCTGTTTTCATATCCCATATTTTATAGGATAGGAAAAATAATCCCATAGGGAGAAATTCTAAAATTGCTTTCCAGTGTAGAGGCATTATATTAAAACCTTGGTTCAGGATGTTATTATGATAGAAAAAACTACATTAGCCAAGATATTTTCGGTTACGCTGTTCTTTCTTTGGGCACAAATTGCTGTAGCGCAAGATAGCACTGTGCAGAATGAAGTTTTTAGGGTTGTTGATGTACGTATAAAAGCAGAGTCAAACGACCTTGAAAATGCCGAATCAGAAGCGGTTCGTCAAGGGATTCAAGATGCTTTTAAAATTTTGTTATTCAGATTGTGTACAGATGACCAAAAATGGAAAATTGAACATACTAATATAAGCAATGTTTTCAATTTTGTGAAGCAAACAACTATTAGGGATGAACGCAAAACCGCTTTTAAGTACATGGCCACCATGGATATAGTTTTTGATGAAGGTGCGGTTAAAAATTTTTTAGGAAAAAATGGGTTTAAGTATTTTACAATGTATTCCCCTGTACAGCTTGTAATACCTATACTTAAGAAAAATGAAAAGTATGTGATTTGGGAAGATGAGGAATGGATGTCTGCTTGGGGGGAAATGCCAAGTGAATTGGGTTTACTCAAGCTAGTGTATCTAATGGGAGATCTAGAAGACAATTTGATTCTTACACCCAAAACTGCAGCAGATGCCAAATTCCCATACTTCCAAAAGATATTGCAGAAGTATAAGGCAGAAGAGGTTATATTGGCTATAGGCTTCTATGCAGATGATAAATTCAAAATAACCTTGCGCCATTTATCATCGATTGATGATAAATCAAAAACTGCAGAATACAAATTCAAATCAGAAGTAAACACTGAAGAGTTCTACCACAATATTGCCCAGAATAGTCTTAAAGAAATGGACAGCTACTATAAAAGCTATGACAGCTTTAGCTATGCGCCGTTATTTTGAAACTTGGTATAAAAACCCAGAATAATCTTCTTTAACCAATCCATACAGGGTTATGTCTGCAGGTTGGCCACGGATAACTCGGTACGACCTTTGAACCCCTTCAAGCTTAAAGCCTACCTTCTCCAATAGCCCGGTAGAAGGTTTATTATCTAACATTGTTCTTGCTTCTATTCTGGCAAGATTCATTTCTTTGAAGCCGAAAATGGCGACGTTTCTTAAGACTCTAGTCATTATACCTTTGCGCCAGTGCTCCTTCATTAGATCATAACTAACTTCAGCGCGCTGGTTATGAAAATTCCAATTATTGAAGCCAATGGTGCCCATGAACTCGTCGGTTTTACTATCTGCAATAGTCCAAAATATGCTTTGCTTCTTATAGTATAAGCCACCCCAGTATTTAATTTCGTCTTCGGTTTCTTCAATGCTTTTTGGAATGTCCTCATCAGATAGGTATTGGGAGGCTTCTGGGTCTGACATCATTTTAAAATAACCTTCTTTATCAGAAAGCATTAAATCGCGCAGGCGTACATCCCCAAGTTCCATTACCGGGAAGCGACTAAAGAATTTTTGTAACATTGCTCTCATTAAGTAAACTCCAAAATTTGCTAAAATATCCACTTTACAGCAAAACTTCTTTTACTATTTCACACATAAAATATCAAGGCAATAAAACTGATTAACAAATATTATTGAAGGGTAAAAAGGAAGCATGTAGAAAATTGTGTCTAAAAAGAGTGAAGAAGATATCAAACATCACCCTTTTGCTCTTCCTCATAAAGCCAATCAAGAAACTGGCGGTCGAGACGGCGATTAACTTCATCATTATACTCGCCCGTGTACCATGTCGCAATATTTTCAAGAAAATATTTAATTTTTGAATACGGCAGAACATAGAAGTTGCCCTTCAGTTCGCGTCCACCTTCTAATTTAACCGTATGCTGGGGTTTGAACTTGGTTTTAAAATCTCGATCGAATCTTATAAAGAGGTAGTGAGAAGTGTCAAACGTGAAGAAAGTATCATCTTCTAGCTTAATAAAGGATGAAGCTAAAAAGTACACCTCATTTACACATTCCTTTCCTTGCTTGCAACGACTTGTAATGCCTATTGGTGAGAGCTCATATTCATTATCTTTTTCATCCAAAAACCCATCATTCCTACGTACGCACCAGTAATATGTAGAGCTACCAGGCAGCTTTTCGCTAGTAGATATTAACTTTCCATCACTTAAAGATGCAAATCGGGATTCTCCAGAAAACATTCTTTTGCCACTAGAGTTTAAATATTTATCTAACTCTTTCCAATCAGGAAATTTCTTTTTTTCTCTCTCAAAGGTATTTATGATATTGTATCCTATGCCATTTTTATCATAGTAAAATATTGTGTAATCACCGTTTGCTCTTTTTTCAATATATGAAGATGCAGCACTATAAATATCAACGTCATCTGAAATATCATACCCCCATACATCAGGATATGGAGGATATTTAGGCTTAACCTCAACAGCATTTGCTTGGTAGTAAAAACTAAATATAATTAAGAAAGCTGTTAGTATTATTTTAAAGTTCATATGCATACCCTTTATTTTTATCACACTTAATGATAAATTTCAGCGTGTAATTATCTTTAATGGACATAGAGTAAAACTTAAAACTCAAGATTGCAACTCTTAAAGCCCTTGAGATTATCATCGTCCCAGGGCGACCGCATTAAAATTCAGAAGCAACGGCGTTACAACACGAACATGGATAAAAGCTTCAATTAATACCTTGTAATTTAAAGCAAAAACCTCTAAAATCTTCGCTGTGAATGTGGCGCTCCATCTACTCATAGT
>JAJTHY010000113.1 GCA_021298045.1 Candidatus Jidaibacter sp. | reverse complement strand
GGACAGATGAACTGCTGGCAATATGAAAAAGGCCTCAAGGGAGAAATACGTCTTGTTGAAAGAGAATTCAATATTTACACCGCTTAGTCTTAAAAGATCAAAGATCTATTGCTGCCATTGAAGGTTTTTGCAACAGAGCCAAGGAATGGGTGTATCGATAAAAACTCACCTAGGGTCAGAAAATTTATCCCTAGAAATATAATCTAAAAGCTGCGCATAAATATCGGTAGAACAAAGTAGACCAAGCCCTAAAGCACTCTCAAAAACGGTCGTTAGTAAAGAAACCCAAATAAATAAAGCGGTAAAGTCTTATGGCTGGGATGGAGAATGCCATCTCGTACAACAAAGGCATTTTGTTCCCTTTTTAGCTGATGGTGGCTCTTGTGCTTCCCGCCAATCTCAAAATAGTGACCTTTAATTGCATAATCTCCCGTTGTGCTATAAAACGGCAGTAAATTAGCCCCAGCTACAGATTGTAGAAAAAATAATTCGCGGATAGTGCCTACATCTAAATTCTCGCCTAAATAGCTATTAAGCGCTGTGAGCAATGTAGTATTATCAATAAAAACTTTTGCAGGTAGACGTAGTAATTTATTACCTCCTGCTTGGGCAGTAACTGCTCTAACCAGCATAATTTCAACCAGAATTCCCACGTAGAAATTAGCGGTTTTGTTGTCAATCTGAAGGTTCTTAGCAAGGCTATTAATGGAGAATTCCCCAGGAGGAATAGTCGCCAGAAAGTTTAATATGCGCTTGAAATGAACTAAATTCTGCGTTTTTAATTGATAAAAATTGGCAATGTCTTGATGCACAGCTTTGTCGATACTTTGATGTATTTTTTCATAAAACCCTTGTGTATCTTCTTGATAATATGGGTAATAACCATAAGCTAGGTACTTTTGAAAATGTCCAAGTAGCATTGGTAATTTAAGAAGGCTATTTGCAATCTGCTCAGGATTATTAATTAAGTCATCAAAGAAAACCTTTGGTTGCGTGAGTCCTTGGTAAAAATTTAAGTATTCACGGAATGAAAGTCCATAAAGGGTATGTAGAGTTGCACGGCGCGAGAGGTCATAACTTCCTTTAACCAAGTCAATGCTAGAACTGCCTGAGAATACAACTTTAATATTGGGAAATGAATCATAAATATTTTTTAACTCTTGATCCCAATTTTGATAGCGGTGAATTTCATCAATAAAAAAATAGTCAATATTTTCATAGCGATAAAGGTTAGTTACGAACTCAAATAGCTTCTTATCCTGAAAATATATATTATCTGCCGAAACATAGAAAGCCTTACTATCATGTGGCAGCTTTTGTTTAATAAGTTGCAGCATCAAGGTTGTTTTGCCTACGCCACGTGCACCAACGATTCCTGTAAGCCTGCGACTTAGATCAACTTGATCAAAGAGATATCGGTGTTTATCAATAACAACTGCATCAAGTAATCCATGGTAGATCTCACGCAAAAAACCAATAGTCAAGAATGTAATCCAAAATATTTTATTAACATCTAGAATATAATCCAACACCATCAAGTTGTAAAGTTAAATATTATAGCTAACCTCAGCTCGATGTAAGAAAAACTTTTCATCTCTGGAAACATAAATATGAATACCGCCTCAATCACGATATATGAAGTATTTCAAGCAGCGGAGAAAACACAATAATACAAATTAGATCTTTGAATTCATCAGAGAGCAAAGACTGATTCATTGCATGGAATTCAAGCATTTGTTAGAGTTTGCTGCTATAGCATATGCACTGATCCATACGTCCATTAAGACCATTAAACTTTATTTGTCACTTCAGTAACTCAGAAAAATCTATAATTTTATCAAAAACGTATTACGTGCAACTGGGTCACTTACTCCATTTACATGTATTAATGCTGGCCGTATTGAAAAGCCTCGTGGTACCTTTAGTCTTTTTATTTTTTCTGGCATCTCACTGATAATAGATGATGATATCTCACGCATACTGAATTTTATCTCACAGACATAAAGGTTGTTAAATCGCGTGTGAATTAGGTAATCAATTTGGCACCCAGGCTGCATGGCTGTTTTGCGCTGGAAAAATGGGTTGTCCGAGAGGATTTCGTTTTCCGAGATCATTAGCTTTTCTATGACAGCCTTTCTGTTTTTGAGCGCAAGATTCTCAAAGTAAGGATTAATTTGATAGTGGCGAGGAATCAGGCAGCTATAAGTTATGCGAAAAATTGTATTGCCTTGGTAGTCGACCCTAAGTATTTTACCTGAACACCACAAGGTATTCAGGTCTTTCCTTAGACTCGAAAATTAGGCTTAAGGCCTTACTTTCTAAACAATTTATCCACAACAGTCTTTAATAAACCCTGTCGAGTCCCACAAGCACACCTGTTGCAACTATGTTGCTGAGTGCCAGAAGTTAGGTAGTATCTAGGTTTGAGCGTGTAGCCCTGTTGTGGCATCACATGAGAAATAGTAGTAGTCAATATGTGGCTACAATCTCAAAAGCCTGATTTTATCATGTGTATATGCGTAGCACACTGTGCTACGCATATACATTGTTTTGTCTGATGGTTTTTTGGTAAATGGATTTCACTTTGCCTTGTTAATGCGCTGCTCTAATGCTGATAATCCAGACATCATGGCTTCAAAATCTGGAGCTTCCCCTATAAACATTTCCTGCATGTCAGCGTAGTCCTTTTTCAGGATTGCCTTAATGTCGTTTCCTGGAATGAGGCGCAGTGCTCCTATTACAGCCGTTCCATAAGAAGCTTTATTGTCTGCGAACATAAGGCTCTTATTTTGCACTACCATATTCAGCAGCTCTTTATGCTGTAATGCTGTATCAGCGACTCCTTTTTGTGCCATGGTAAACATGTCATAATAATGCCGGGACATGCCAGCCTTCATTTTTGTACCATGGTAAATAGAGTGCAAGATGGTGGCTTTCTCCCAAAAAGTTCGCTGTAGAGCCAGCACGTGCACATTAAAATAAGGGTTGCTGAATAGTTGTGGAAAGTCTTCTGTAACATAAGGTGTTATATGCATATCCTCACTTGGCTCAATATCGCCACGTGCACCAAACTCCAACCGTACAACTGGCTTGATATAATAGTCTCTATCAGCTTTAGTATCACTGCCAGTCATGAGTTTAGGGTAGTGGAAAAATTGTCTGTTCATCCCTATCATCCGGATCAAGGATAAGTTCCCAATTGCTAGATGTGGGCAGTATATTAACAAAGCTTTGCTGGAGCGTGGGTAATACTACTTCTGATACAAACAGCTTGGCATTTACTTTTAGGGCATCAATCCGGCGTTGACGTTCCTTGCCTGAGATGCCAGCTTCCATTGGATTAGAGCCATTGATAATATAGGGGGCATCCTTACTTATTGTTAGGTCTATATCCTCGGAAAAGCGTTCAATAAGATTGTAGGCCTTTGATAGAGAGGTCCCACCTTTGAAGGTTAGGTTGGGAGCTAATTCTGCATGGCTAAAAAGCTGCTTGAGTACCCAACAAACCCAGAAGTCCTTTTCGATAATGATGGGTAAAATACTACGTCTATTGGCTGCCTCCTGAAATGCTGCTTTTTTGTCTTCCTCAGTTAGAGTGATGAATTTGTCCATGCTTTATCTGCTCAATTTTGTGAATTGTATCTGCCATCCAGCTAGGGATACGTCCCTTCACATGGTGCAGCCCTGCTAAGTCTTTATCTGTAAGTGTGCGAGCGCAATGATTTATTAGTTGGTCATCAATATTGCCATTACCGAAATATGCTAATGCTTGTAGCATTAAATTAGCGTGATGAGAAACTTCGTCAAGCAAGGCTATTCGTGCTCTTGTAAGCCTGATAATTTGTCCTGCTACTCTTCGTGAGCGAGTAGGGGAATTGGTTAGATAATTAGGCTTGGCAGGTACTTGAGTGGATAACCCTAGTAAATTTGCGGCCATGGCACCGGAAGGGTATACTTGCCCGCCCGCTGCTAGTGCACGTGCGATGCTATCGGGATCTGGTGCTAAGGTGCCCAAAAGTTTGTGCTGTTTAGGGTAGTCATAAAGCCCGCGATCTAGCCTACGAATCATAGCTTGCTTTGTAAGCCTAGATAATACTTTGTCAACCGCCGCACGCGTTCCTAAGTCCAAAAAGTCTTTAGGCGTAAAAACCCAGCCACGCTTTTTGCGTTGAATTCGGTTTATGAGTTTATCGGTTATGGACGTCATAAATACTACCTTTATTGTCAGATAATAGCATAGATTTTTCTGACAGTCAATGGTGTCATCTGTCTCTCATATAAAGCAAGCAGGGCAACCGCATTAAAAATTTTCATATCGTATCTGAATTATGAATAAGGCGTCGTCAAAAAATGGTTAATTAGCATAATGAGTGTCATTGCAGGACCACTACCCTTTTTGTCATCCTCGCGTAGGCGGGGATCCAGGCT
>JAJTHY010000105.1 GCA_021298045.1 Candidatus Jidaibacter sp. | reverse complement strand
TAATTCAGGGCGCAGACATAATTAAGCGGCTTGCATGCCAGATATTACCTGCCATGCAGCTATAATGTCGGGGAGTATGGTTGGTTATTATATTATCTTGACTTTATGTGTTTTTACTCTATAATATGCGCTATAAGTTTAAAAAGAAAGAAATTATGGCAAAAGAGAAATTAAATAACGCGTTACTAGAGGCTGCGAAAAAGGGAAATATAGAACGATTAATGCAAGCCTTGAAGCAAAGAGCTGATGTTAATGCACAAGATGAATATGGCAAAACACCTCTGCACTTGGCTGCTGAGAAAGGCCATCTAGAAATAGTTACGGAACTCTTAGAAAACAAAGCTAACGTTAATGCACAAGATAAAGTTGGCAAAACACCTCTGCACTTTGCTGCTGAGAAAGGCCATCTAGAAATAGTTACGGCACTGCTCGCAAACGAAAAAGCTGATGTTAATGCAAAAAATAAAATTTGCTACACACCTCTGCACTCGGCTGTTTTGGAAAACAAGCTAGAAATAGTTAAGGCACTCTTAAACAAAAAAGCTGATGTTGATGCAAAAACTCACCGTCTCTACACACCTCTGCACTTGGCTGCTTTGGTAGGCCATCTAGAAATAGTTACGGCACTGCTCGCAGACGAAAAAGCTGATGTTAATGCAAAAGATAAGGATGGCAAAACACCTCTGCACTTGGTTATTTGGAACCTCAATCTAGGAGAAGTTAATGCATCCTTATGCCTAGAAATAGTTAAGGCACTCTCAGACAAAGGAGCTGATTTTAATGCAAAAGATAATGGTGACCGCACACCTCTGCACTTGGCTGCTATGGTAGGCAATATAGGAATATTTAAGGCACTCTTAGACAAAGGAGATGATTTTAATGCAGAAGATGAATGTGAAAAACTACTTCTGCACTTTGCTGTTATAGGAGGCAATCTAAAAATAGTTAAGGAACTCTTAGAAAAAAAAGCTGATGTTAATGCAAAAGATAAGGATGACCGCACACCTCTGCGCTTGGCTGCTATGAAAGGTCATCTAGAAATAGTTAAGGCACTCTTAGACGAAGGAGCTAATGTTAATGCAAAAGATAAGGATGGCCACACAGCTCTGGGCTTGGCTACTAGGCACAGCTATCTAGGAGGAGTTAATGCACCCTTATACTTAGAAATAGTTAAGGCACTCTTAGACAAAGGAGCTGATTTTAATGCAGAAGATAAATATGAAAAACCACTTCTGCACTTGGCTGCTTTTGAGGGCTATCTAGAAATAGTTACGGCACTGCTCGCAGACAAAAAAGCTGATGTTAATGCAAAAGATAAAGCTGGCTACACACCTCTGCACTTGGCTGCTGAGAAAGGCCATCTAGAAATAGTTACGGCACTGCTCGCAGACAAAAAAGCTGATGTTGATGCACAAGATGAATATGGCAAAACACCTCTGCACTTGGCTGCTGAGAAAGGCCATCTAGAAATAGTTAAGGCACTCTTAGACAAAGGAGCTGATGTTAATGCAAAAGATAATAATGAAAAAACTGCATATGATTACCTAACTTGCAAAGGAAAACTTTTATATTATTATTCAGTTTATCCAAAAACTTCTATCCTGGCAATTATGGTATCATCTACTGCTATTTGCACTGGTGCCTTATACTTCAGCGGGTATGGGGATAGCTTAGTTAATAGCATTAGTGAATTTGGCAAAAAATACTTGTATGGTCAGGCATCTAATACTAGTATGAGCGTATAGTTAGTCCATCCGTCAAAACTCTGAAATTATCTTGGGAGCTGAGTAGTAATATAGCTGTTTAAGGGCAATTTGTTTTCATGAAATGACCCTAGCCTCACTTGCAATAGTTCTTGACTTATAAGCTAATTTAATTATGCTGCTTCAATCCTTCCCGTGCCCTTAGCTCAGCTGGATAGAGCAACAGCCTTCTAAGCTGTGGGTCAAAGGTTCGAATCCTTTAGGGCACGCCATTATCTCAATAGCTCCAAAACCTTGTCTATACCTGGTTTGTTGCTTATTTCCAAAGTCTTTATATTCAAATAAAGTCGCTGCGGTATAATGTCATTAGTCGCAGTAAGCGCACTTTTTATCCAATCAATAGACTCCATGTTAACACCCTGGGTGCGTTGGCAAAATTCCGCCATCAATAGACATAAGCGAGTAGTCTTACCATGAATGCTACAGCAATTAGATATCTCTCTGAATGCTTGGTCATACATACGGGCATTAAGTGCAAATTGAGCAAGGATTATCTTGCCTTCAAAAGACTCTTCATTTTCAGCATTTACCTTCAGAGCAAATTCATAAAGTTTGTCGCTGGGCAATAATTCCGCAAGTTTGATTATTGCAATGGTAATCTCGGCACTTTGGTTGCGCATAAAGTAATTTCTAGCAATATTCAAAATACGCCCTTTAATTTTATGCTTTATGCAAAGATCAACTAATAGCACAAATGCATAATGAAATTTTGGATATGTTTTTAGTAAATTCACAAGTTCCTCAAAAGCTAATGCAATCTCTCCTTCTTTAAGAGATTCTTTAGCCAAATTATACCTAACAATGCATCTTATAGCAGCAGCTTGGGATCTACTAAATTTATTAATGTTGTTGTCAAGAAATTCCTCTAGATCCGCCCAGCTTTCAAGCTTTATATGCAATTCTACCAAAGTATGCATAATCTTTTCATCTTTGAATTTGGCCCATATCTGTTCTAAAATAAGCTTAGCTTTAGACCAATTTTCCTCTGCCATTGCTAGTTTTAAAAGGAATGAGTCCAAAATATAAAATGCTTCCTTAGAGGTAACTCTGGACTTAAAAGAGTCCACTTCTTCCTGGGTTTTGATGCCATAACCCAATATTTCAGATACTTCTTTCAAAGCAACATCGTCAGCTATTTTTGCAATTTTACTGGCAAATTTCCTAGCATCCAGCTCATTTTCACAGTACATGGCAATAATTAAACCACGCTGTGCTGCAAGTAAATTCAAAGTTTTCTTTTCAAGTAGATAACCTTTTATTCTACTTGGTAGGGTTATTATCCCTTTAAATAGCCAAGCAATCAAAAAGAGTGTAATTATAGTCATTATTAAACTTAAAAACGCTACCACCAAATTAGTTTTAATTTGATAATCTAGTATCAAAATAGTTAGCTCCCCACTGTTAATGGCAAGCCAATAACCAGAAACCACCATAAGCAAAAATAAAATTAGTAAGCTGATAGATTTAATCATATATAACACTCAATTTATCTATTGCTATTAACGCATCTCTTGCTGGCTTTAAATTATCCGCGAGAGTCGTTATATTCCCATTAACCTGACGAAATTTATTTGCCACAATATAAGCTGACTCAATCTTACCCTCTAAAAGCAGCTGCACTGTTAAAGAAATTATCTCATTACTGGTGGCATGTATTTTTTCACCTTCCACTTTTTGCACCACAAATAATCCACTAAAAAAGTGCTTAATAGATTCTATAAAACCTTGGGAAGATACTTGCTTATCAGCCATACTTTTAACATCATAAAGATTTGCAATCAAAGCTTTTATCTGCACCCTCTTTTCCGCTGTATATTGAGACAAAATTTGGTAGTTTGCATCTTCTTCACTCAAAGAAAATTTTTTCATTTCCGCTAACTCTTGAGAGAACTCCTCGCCAAATATTATCTTCTTTCTTATTTCATCAGCCAATAATCGCACATGATATCTTTCTGACATCTTTTTCCACTGCTCTTCCTTTTGATGAAATTCATATGATTGCTTTTCCGCTCCTTTTAATTCAGAAACAGCTCTTTTAATATCATTAAGCTCTTGCGTTATCGGCCCCAATTCCACTGACACTGGGACAGGATTTTGCGGCGCAAATAATATTTGCTGCGCGGCCATACCAGCTAAGCACAAAACAATTACATTTAGCGCTATCAAAAGATAAATTGGAAGCTTATGTATGCTGTTACGTTCTAATCTCTCTAGCTGAATTTTTGCTGAAGATTTTTTAGCTTTCTTCACTTCTGGCTCCAAGACCTTCATATCCCCCTACCCCAGATAAATCAATTTTAACATTGATACTAGCATGCTTTATACTAAATCCCAAAAATAATTGAGGCAGTAATGTTAATATATTACGACTAAACCTGTATGAATATGAACCTAGTATTAAACCTGCCTGGCAGTTATATATTCCGCAAGTTTTGCGAGTGAATCTTTGATATCAGAAGTTGGCAGCTGAGATAAAGCATTTATGGCTTTTTCTCTGTATAAATTGCTAAATTCCTCTATACCTTTTGCTATATCATATTTGGAAAATAGCTCAACAATTATTCCAATATTAGGATTATCAGAGTAAAAGTGCTGAATGATTATCTTCCTTTCATCATTACTAACACAATTTAACAAAACAATAAGAGGTAAGGTCATTTTTTTCTCTAGGAAATCAGAGCCAATCTTTTTGCCAAATACTTCTTGCTTAGCGGAATAATCCAACAAGTCATCAGTAATTTGATATAATATACCAAGGTTCATTCCATATTCGTGTAAAGCATTTTTAATTTCAAGATCTGCGCTATTGAGCACAGCAGAAACTGCACATGAAGCGGCAAAAAGAGAAGCTGTCTTGCCCATAATAAGCTTTATGTAGGCATCAGTATCTTCTGATATTTTACCAATTAAATCAAGCTGCCATACTTCTGCTTCTATAATAGTGATCGAAGAAGCTATTAGCATTTCCAACGCTTCCATCTTCCCTGCTTCAATCATTAATTTGAAAGCATGGCTAAGCAAGAAATCACCTATTAAAATACTGGCTTTATTTCCCCATATGCTATTGGCTGTTTCGCGCCCACGCCTTAGGTTACTTTCATCAATTACATCATCATGAAATAAGGTGGCGGTGTGGATTAGCTCTACAGCTGCTGCCAGCTTCACAACCCCAGGATTTTTTCCATCAATAGCTTTGGCGCACGCAAGGGTTAAAATTGGGCGAATACGCTTGCCCTCAGATTGATTTAGATGGTTTAATATCTCTGGAATCAATTCCACATGATTTTCAGCTAAGCCTTTTATTATGTCATCTACAGAAGATAAACCGCTCAATACTATATTCTTTAGTTCACTATAAGGATTTAAAATAACATCCATCAGAAAAATTAATTACTATTTACAAATATTATTAACTAGCACACTTTATGCACAGTGTCATCAATAATAGGGATATGCAGATTTTTGAACATAATGAATTCCTAATAGGAGTAGACGAAGTGGGAAGAGGACCTCTAGCAGGCCCAGTTGTGGTGGGCGCTATTTTAGTTGATAAATCTATTATGCAAATGCCCGTTAAGGATTCTAAGCTATTATCGCCCCCTAAAAGAGAAAAGCTTTTTGCAGAGTTAACCACACGGTATAAATACAGCATCGCAATAGTTCAACCCTCTATTATTGATAAAATCAATATTTTAAATGCTACTAAAAAAGCAATGACCCTAGCTATATCAGAACTGTTGCAATTAGGTGATTATAAAGTTTACGTGGATGGTAATCAGGCGCCGTTTAAAGATACTAACATCGAAACGGTAGTAAAAGGAGACTTACTGCTAAAGCCGATCTCAGCAGCATCAATAATTGCCAAAGTTACTAGAGATAGGATAATGCGCGAGCTAAGCAAAAAACATCCAGAATATGCATGGGAGCGCAATTCCGGATATGGCACCAAGCAACATATGCAAGCACTAAAAGAATATGGACCCAGTGTTCATCACAGATTTTCTTTTATTCAATCTTATATAGCTAATCCCTTATAAAATGGGTACGAAAAATACAACAGATCTCCACCTCTTAGTCATCGTCGCTATTCCTTGGAATCTTAAGATCCCTGAACTGCGTGCGTAATGTCAACTTATCAGCAATCGCTAAAGCTCTTTCCTGGATGTCGCTGTTTATATAGTCCCTACGTCAAAACTCTGAAAGTATCTCAGGATTTTGGGTAATTTTTGAGCCAAGCTCTCATGCATAGGTAAATAGCTGGCTTATATAATAAATTGCCCTTTGAATAAATTTCAATAATTCTCCTGCCACTGACGCAGTCAGTCAAGCGCTGGCTCAAAAAATTTGTATATCAGTGGGTGCGTAGCACCCGCATATACAAATTTTTTGCCCCCCCAGCCAGCGCTTTTCCTTTTATAGTGTTTGATGGCTTCAATACCAAAGTTGTTCAAGGGCAATTATATAAATCTCTACCAGCATAGCATAAAAAATCCATAAGCTTTATACTCAAATAACACGGTTTTCTTATGGATTACGCTAATATTTTATATCTTCAAAACCTTATATAATAGTCATTATAGCAGTTTTGACTGAGAGACTCCGTAAGCCTTATGCCCAAATAATAGCTTTTTCTTATGGATTTTACAACTACTTTATGCTCTAAAACCCTCGTGTTATCAGTCATCCATGGCTTTTGACGGACAGACTGAATGACAATTAAAGCAAAAACCATACATTTTTTGTAGTTGAATCGGTTATATATAGTTGTAGTAATTATCTTTCGTCTTGCTTTAAACCCTCTCTTAAAGCTTTGATAGCGCTGCCTATTTCGCCCATAACTTTGGGAAGTTTACCAGCGCCAAACACAATAAAAACAATCACCAAAACTAATACTAGTTGCCAAATGCCAATAGCCATACTACACCTTTAAAAAAAGTTACTTGTAATACTAAATCCCTTTTTCCCCTTCGCATTTATCCAAAATCCATCCACTACTGTCTCAAATCTTTTTGGGATTTAGTATAAGCAGTATATCATTCCAACAAAAAAAGGCGACACAAAATATGCCGCCCTCTTTGTTTTTAATTTAAGTATAAACTATTTTTTGTGCACAGTGTAGTCTACTTCAACTTCTACCCTACGGTTAGGAGCCAGGCAATCTATAAGCTCATTACGCCCATGAACACCTTCACAAGACTTAACTTGATTAGACTCGCCCAAACCACGCAAAGAAACTACGTTACTTTGAAGTCTGACTTTACTGCCTAAGTACTGTCTTACTTTTTCAGCACGTTGGTGAGACAACTTGTGATTGTAACCTTCAGCACCTATTCTATCGGTATAACCAACAACTTTCACTGCATGAATGTTATTTTCCCTAATTGCCATAGCGAGTACATCTAGCTTAGATTTCTCAGAATCTTTAAGGGCTGATTGGTTGAAGTCAAAGTAAATAACTCTTTCATCCATATGCATTATGTCGCCTTTATGATGATGTTTTCCACATTTTTCCTCAGCGACATGAAATTTGGTTCTCACGCAGCCACCAAAGCTGTCACGGACAACGGTTCCATTAGAAGAAACAACTACATCTTGATGCATATTATGATGCTTGTGGCCATGTTTATTATCATGATGTTCTGTAGCAGAGTTTGCAACATGATGTTTATGCTTAACCTTATGATGAGTTTGTTGCTTAGGTTCGTCATAGGCAGCTAAAGCACCTGAGGCGTATCCAAGCACTAGCGCGCTTACACACATTAATTTTAAAAATTTATTAGACATGATTTTATTCTCCCAAAATTGTAAAACATGAATACTGTTCATTTAATATGACATAAAACAATATCCACATCAACGATTTTGCTAAATTTTTTTAATATTTTTAATCACACTCCCCACATGTTAAACGTGAAATTGAATATTATTTGCAGCATAGAAGTGCCAACAATCCATTTAAGCATAGCAGCTTTTAGACCATATATTTTGGCATCCACATGGGATATTACCCTATCCAATTTGATATTTATTATTGCATTGCTATTTTCATTTTCGTCTTGTTTAAAATCTATTTTTTGCATTTTTTACCTTATTTAGTATTTCTCGTAAATTAGAAGTTGGCCAAAAGTATAGACGACAGGAAATTTGAAAAAGTGCTAGTAGCAGCAATTCGAGCACCGTAAGCCTATAGTAATATAACCTATTCAACTACAAAAAAGGCACAGTTTTTGCTTTAATTGTCATTCCGCACGCAGTTCAGGAATCTTAAGATCCCAAGCAATAGCGACGATGACTAAGAAGTTGAGATCTGCTGTATTTTTCATAGCTATTTTATAACGGTTTAGCTATAGGTGCGGATGCGCAGAAATTAGCTGCGACGCCCCAATTTTTCAAATTAACGGAGTATATATAATTTTGAACTCCAACTCCATTTCCCCACACCATGTCATATTTTTCAGCTGAAAAATGTTGATATTGATAATCTCTAAATTAATTATGCAAGGAAAATTTGCTCTATTTATATTTTCAGCCATCACTTGAGCTACCTCTTCAGTTATTCTCAAAACTTCTTGATTGGACTGTTGTTCAGAAAAAATCACGATGTTCATCTTAGCCACTGCACTTTCCGGTGCCAACAACCACTGACGAAGGCTTATTTCTCCAATCCTTATAAACGGCGCAAGTGCATCATCTGGCACATGATTATACACCGCAAATTTGGTTTTTTCTTTGAGCAATTTATAAATAATGCCCTCTAGCTCAAGTGCGGACATCATATTTCACCCTCCGATAAGTTATCACATCTATATAAGCCTTACTTGATTTATTAGGATTTACCGCCTCTATGTTGAATATTTTTTCATCGATTATAATCCTCATCTTATGAGTAACTTTATGTTGTGAGCGCATGGTAAACTTGTAGAAATTTTTCGTGAAATTATGGCTCCTGATTTGTGGAGATAAATTATTTATTTGCTCTATCGAAGCCCATGTCTTCAAGAGATCTTGCCAGATAATGCTTTGGCCTCCGAAATCGTCTGGTACAAATTTGGGCGACTGTATAGTGATGATTTTATTTAATCCGTTAAATATATTCATTTTAAAGCCTCATCAATTTGAATTCATCATAGAATGCAAGCGGGTAAGACGCAGTTACTGATCTAGCCTCGTACATATAACCTATGTGGTTTAGCAGTGCGGCTTTGATATCTGCAGGCACATACTCTGGGCTATATCCATAACCAGCCATGTACTGAATTTTTATCAAATGCGCAGAAGCAAAGGTGTGAAAATACAATTCGCTAATCGCTGCATCTAGCTCAACATCTTTGAGGCTGAATTCATTTGACGTACCATCTAGGTCCACCAACTGGATCCCCGTTATTTTCATCACGGGCCTTATTGGCAACGTCACCGAAATACGTGCAAGATGCTTATAAACAACTTGGCACGTTTGGGCAATTAGCGCGCGTGAAGTATAGCTTTCAAACCTTTGAGTTACTGCTGCTATCATTGTAAGCAACAGCTCATCGTCTTCACTAAAATCAATTTTTAAGTAACTTTTTACTTCCTCTATGGTAAGCGGTAATCGAGCCGGTTTTTTCAGCCGATTAAGTGTATATGCCAGTGACATTATAATTCTCCTTGAAATTAAAATAGATACGATCTCAGAATCTTAAGATTTCTTCCGCAGCAGGAATGACAAAAACCCTAATAAGTCATCCCGGGCCCCGACCCGGGATCTAAGATTCTTGCCTAAGCAGAAAGCTTAAGAATTTTAATCGCGTTTCCATTTAGTACGCCACCACCCACTCTCTTTGTCGCGTAGAACTTAACAAAAGGTTTATCGGTGAATGGATCTCGCAAAATACTGATCCCTTGGCGATCAACTATTTGATATCCTGCAGCAAAGTCACCAAAAGCTATTGACAAGCTGCCCTCTTTAGGCGCTGGCATATCCGCAGATTGCACAACTTCGCAACCAAATATCCTTGAAGGATTTGAGCTTTCCAAAGATTGCTGCCATAAGTATTGTCCAGACGTAGGGTCTTTCAACATTCTGCAAGCTTGTACAGCTGCGCGACTCATCAAAAACTTACCTTTAACAGCAAAGTTTTCTTTGAGGCTATAGTATAATTTAATCAAGCTAGCTGGGGTTATAATACCCTTTTCACCGCTTGCAATTTGTTCAATGCTACTTGCACCAATACCATTTGCATAAGACAAAATTCCTTTTGGCTTCCCTGCCCCATCACCTGTGATGAAGCTGCTGTTTTCCATGCGCATGAAGGCGTCAATTAACTTGCCAGCAAGCCATTCTTCTGTATCTATGCTTGAATCATCGATGAGCTTTTGAGTTGCTTTTGGCTGAGCATACATCTCATGCACTTGGATTATTTTCTTATTAAGTGTAGGAGTTTTGGTTTCTCCTCTGCTTTCAGTTTCTTGTGTCCATCCAGCGTAGGCATCATCAAAGTCTTCAATTACTTCAAGAGCATCTCCAGAAATAGTAGTAACAGATGCGAGGCCACGCATTGGGGAATATTCTTCAATCCCTGCAACAACCATGTCTATACCGCCTCTGGTAATGAAAAATCCACCGTCAGTGTCAGAAATAGTAGATAGCGTTTTCTTATTTAGGTTTCTAAGGCCTAATTCATCACCCGTACGCAAGTATGTGTTAAATGCACTTTTGTGCTCTTTATCCTCCAAACTGCTAGATGCTTTAAATTCTAAACCAGGGCGCTGCGAAGATACCTCCGCTTTCTGCATCTTCTCTTCATAGCTTTGTATTACTGAGTTGAGTTTTTCAAGTTGGTTTAACGTAAGTGGATCAGCAGCTTGCCTCTTCTCAATCTCCGTTAACCTTCTTTCGTTTGCAACCTTAAATTGCTCCCATACAGATGCAATTTGGTTTACCTTTTGAGTTATCTCAATTAGTGACATATTTTACCTTTTGATTATTAATTATTGAAATGGCAAAAGCCATATTCGAGCAAGAGCTCAAATTCTTGTTTTGTGTGTTGGGAATAGATTGTGAGAATTGGTGGGCGGTATTAGACTCGAACTAACGACCTCTACGATGTCAACGTAGCGCTCTAACCACCTGAGCTAACCGCCCCACAATCCGCAAATATAATTATTTTACCTTTCAGCGCAAGCTATTAATTGCTCTGTCTAAGTTATTTAGTATTGATGCTCCTCTCACATTATAAATTCTAGCTTTCTCATTGGCAGGAAACGTAACTATACTAATTTCCCAAAGTTTTAATTTGGTTATATATCTGTATTCACCATCGAAAAATTGATCTTCAATTTGAAAGCCAATACTCAAGCCATCTATGGCACCTGCTTTAAGAAGTTCATGCACTTCCCTGCCGCGCTCTATGGATGTAAGAATTCTTCCTTCCACATAAAGACCGTTTACAGTTTCTTCAATTTTAGTAAACACTCCAATTGGCGATTCTGGTTCGTGCTGCCATAGAAGTTTTATTGAAGTTACATCAAGCTCGCCTCCAAAAGCACCTGGAAGTATTATGTCGTGATATGAATCCACAATATTGTAAATACTGGCATAGCCAGAAAAACAACCTTCATCATCTGGTTTTGATTTGATTTCTAAATGATTACATAGTACTTTTTGCATAATATTATTTACTCCTTAGATTTATGAATTATTGGTTAGTTAAAAGTGAACCCGGAAATTACTCAATTGACGACCTGGCAAGGGATGGCAAAACCTGTTGGGATGGGGTCAGAAACTATCAAGCTCGCAACAACTTAATGAAAATGAAAGTTGGCGATATGTTGCTCGTTTATCATTCTGTGCACAACCCTAGTATTGTTGGCCTTGCAAGTGTTACTTCTACTTACTACCCCGATCCTACCGATGAAACCTCCAAATTTTGCGCATTAGATATTAAGTTTGAACGCAAATTCAAAACGCCATATTCACTCGCACAGGTAAAGGCCAATCCAAAACTCCGTGATTTAGCTCTTGTAAAACAGGGTAGGCTTTCTGTAATGCCGGTTAATAAAGAACAATGGGAAGAAATCATGGGTATTGTTAATCCGTTATAAAATATTTGCAATCCAGTTTCTCTTGTCAGTCATCCCGGACTTGATCCGGGATCTTAAGATGAGATTCCTGCCTTCGCAGGAATGACGAAAAGGCTAGAATGCCGCGTCGCCAAATTGGCTCCTCGCAGTGATGGAACTATAATTAATTGTATCTCCACCTGCTACAGGCCCAAGCCCTACCGATGCTCGTTTTTCGTTAATGGTTAAAAAAGAACAATTTTCCACTCTGTTCCACACCTCTTCCCTTCTTGCAGAAAGCGCGCTGATATTATCTATGTCGCAAGCAAGCGAAAGATTTGAAGAATAAAAAGGCAATAGCCAATTACTCAAGCCTTCAATCACATTTTCAGCCATCGGCAATATAGTTTGCTCCCATAGGGCGAGCCTGGCTTCTTGCAAATTAGAATATGTGTTATCACCTGGTATGCCAAGTAGTTGAGGTGGCACGCCAAGTGCAAGCGCTATATCTCGCGCTGAGCTATGTTTGCTCTCAATAAAATCCATATCTTTAGGGCTTAAACTCATTTCTTTCCAATCGAGCCCGCCTTCAAGTAGTATTGGACGCCCTGCGTTACGTGGCCCTGAAAATATTGTGTCAATCATCGATTTGAGCTCGCTGTATTGTAACTCGGTTAAGCGGTCTCTACCATCATTGGTATCCACAATTATCGCACCCGAAGGGCGAGCACCGTTTTGCAGCAGCGCCTGGTTCCACTCACCCGCTTGGTTATGCTGATCTATGCTGTAAGCCGCAGCTTCTATAGACGATAAACCATACCAATCTGAAAGTGGGTGGAAGTTTTTTATATGTAATACTTGTGAGCGCCCCGTTATAGAATCAACCGGATATTCCACAACCTGCTTACCCACCTTATAGTGGTATGCCTTGGGTAATAAGTTGCTGTCGGACACTATTGAAACCCTGTCTGGCCGCAGTGCATAAAGCTCAACTGGTTGGTTATTATTCCCGCATATAACTAAAATAAAAGCATTACCGGAAATTTGTCTGTATGAGTAAATAGATTCCAGAAACTCTTTGCCACTTTGTGTAGGGTTTGGTTTACTAAGCAGGTTCAAAACTTGGTGTTTATGCACCACATTTGCCCCCGCATATAATTTTAATGGGATACTCGCAGCAGAGCTGGATATCATATTGATAGCCCGATGCGCTATTACATTTTTTACATAGGCTTCATCGGCGAATTTTTTATATTCCCGATTCATCCACACTGCTCTGCCGGATTCGTACAGATAAGATTTGCCACTAAAGTTTTTCTCAGCAGCTAAAAATTTACTACTTAATTTTTTCAACATAATCAAATGCCTCGATTGATAACAAAAAGCATCATAGCAAATGCTTTAAGCACTATGGAAGTCATGTCGTGAAAAAAAATTAAAAAACCCACCATTACCAAAAGGCCCTCGCCCAACACTTCATTGCGAGAAGCGTAACTAGGAAAAGCAATCCAGTCCTTTGTCACCACAGCTACTGCGGCGGCCTTAATCACATTTAAATTCCTTATATTACAAATGATTAAGTGCAAAAAGAATCTTTTCCTCATTTTTTCTTAATTAATACTTGTATACACCGATATTTTCTATTAGTTTTTGAGAAAATATTAAGAGGAAGTTAAAATGCCAAGATCTAAAACACAAGTATTGCGTGATGACACCAATACAGGAGCAGGCGCTCCTGAAACTCCTAGAAAGCTAAGATCAGGGAACGAGAGAAACGGTCTTGAATTGTATACTGCGGATCCATCTCTTACAGAGGATAAAACTTCATCCCCCAGCCGCAGATTGCTCAGGTCAAATTCCTCTGCAGGTCTTGAGACCCCTACAAAAAAAACTAAAAAAAATAGAGGTGTAACAAAAAATAGAACCACCGGCAAACAAAGCGAAGATACGGTAGATAAAGTTCAAGAGGCTATTGACACAATAGTTCAGTACATTTATTTGCTGTTTAAATCTGAAGAAGTTAAAAATAAAATTAAATCTGCTTTAAATGCGATTGCAAATGATAATAACTACCAATACAAAGATTACCTAAGCACGTTAAAATATAACACTGATGTAATGGTTACGCAGGAAGCTGTTTCCAAAAGTATAGAGTCCGTCGCAATTGGAAAGCTAAGGCATATTGGGAGCATTATAAGAAGAATGAAAACCAGCCTTAACGAAATAACTACTACAGATGAAATAGATGTAATAGCCCTAAAGGATGCAATCAAATATCTAGGGGAATTGGAGAAAAAAGAGATCCCATCCTCTGAAAAAATTACCGCTGCTGAATTAAGTAAAGGTAGCAAGCAAGTTCAGATCTTAAAAAGCGTACTAATCGAAAGAAACTCGAAAGTTTCAGAATTAGAGGAAAAGCTCAAAGAAGCTAAAGAAGAGCTTGCAGAACTTACCTCATTACGGCAGCAGAATTATAAATTAAACCAGGATAATACTGGCTTGGAAGAAGAACTTGAGAAATTAAAAGCGAAACGCGAAGAAGATCAAAAAGAATTAACGAAAACTGAAGGAGAAAGGAAGAATTTAGCAGCTCAAGTTACTACATTGACAATAGCAAATGACGGATTAAAAAAAGCCTTAAAACAATCGCAAGCTGCATCGCAAGAATTACAAACAAAAAATAAACGCCTTGAAGCTTCAGTAACACGATATGAAAGCTTAGATACTGAGTATGGGCAAGCACAAGCAGAATCAAAAAAACTAAACGCTGAACTTTCTGAATTACAAAAAGCAAATGAAGCATTAAGTAAAGATAAGGAAGAAGCTGAAACTGCTCAGCAAAAGCTTAAAGAAGAGAATGCTACCTTAGTACGCAAAAAAGCCGAAGCTAAGGAAAAAGCAGTGGTTTTAGAAGGCGAAAAATTAAAGCTTGAAAAGCAGCTTGCGGAAGCGAATATAGCGGCTGAAGCTAAGGATAAAGAGATTGCTGAACTTAAAGAAAGCAATACCAAGCTGTCCGAGCAAGTTTCTACATCAAACATAGAAGAAACCCAACGTGAACTTCAGAAAGCGTTAAAAGCGAAGCAAACTGAGATTGAGACATTACAGCAGGAAACAGCTGCACAGCAGAAAAGAGATAACAGGAACAACTGCATTGCAGCTCCTTTTATTGGTTTTGGCCTCAGCTACCTTATAACTAATGCTTTTGAGGCGCAGGTTGGAAGGGCCTCATATTATGCCCCTCTTCTACTTGCTCCGTCATATAAGAGCAATCTTCAGATCTCTCTCTTAGCATTAGGTTCAGCTGCTTATGATTTATACACTCATAAAGGTGATATGCCATCTTGCATTGCGTTCACAGCAGCGCTTTTAATTACTGGGTATACCTATATGGCTCGTGGCGAAGACAAAGGGATTTAAATTGTTAAATCCTAACGCAATATCTACCCTCTCGTCATCCCGGACTTGATCCGGGGTCTTAAGATCCCGCAACAAGTGCGGGATGACAGGGAGGAAGGGTGTGGGATGACAAGGGGTGAAAGTACGGAGTCCCTCCGTCAACACTCTGAAATTATCTCGGGAGCTGAGTAATCATAAAATATATAAACAGCGCCACCCGGAAAGAGCTTTAGCGATTGCTGATAGGTCGTCATCCCGCACTTGTTGCGGGATCTTAAGATAAGATTCCATCCGCAGCAGGAATGACCCGAGGAGGCTGAAACTGCCGCGTCGCAAGTATACTCCTCACAGCGATGAAAATTAACGTACAAAATCCATAAGCTTTATACCCAAATAATAGCCTTTTCTTATGGATTTTGCAACTGATTTATGCTCTCAAACGCTTGTGTTATAGCTAATTCAAGTGCAAAAATGACTATGAAAAATACAAAAGATCCCTGCTTCCTAGTCATCCTCACTATTGCCTGAGATCTTAAGATTCCGCAACAAGTGCGGAATGACAATTAAAGCAAAAACTGTGCCTTTTTTGTAGTTGAATCGGTTATATAAGACTTAATAATCAAAATAACACTCAGGTCATCTAAGCCCATAGTTTGAGCTGTAAAAGCAGAACCACTAACTTCGAAATCGTGCTTTTTACAATTTTTAGATTCCAAACACTCAATTAATATATTTTTGATTACTGCCACATCGCTTTCTTTAATTATCAGATATTCACCCATAAGTTCAGCAAGCGTAGTTGGTAAGTTTGAAAGCTTATCAGCCTTGAAGAACGTTTGCACGAATAAGGGATTAATGAAGTTAATTTGGCCATTTTGCGAAACTATTAGCATCGGTGATTCTATCATATTAACCACTGAATTAAACATAAGCTTCGTTTTGGTTAACTCCCGTTCAATTTCAAGATTAGGGGTAATGTTTTCATAAGTAAGAATGGTGTTGCCATCTTTACTAGGAATGATGGTGATCTTAATGGTGATGCCATTTCTAATATGCAATAGATCCATTATACAATCCTTAACCTCACGGATATCTTGCAGGTGCTTTTCTTTAAATCCACTTAATTCTGTGAAATGGTTATGATCTTTTAGTACATCAATCAAATATCGGTAGTTAGGTTTTTGCTCTAATATTTTAGCATCTATTGCAAATAAATTCATAAATGCCAGGTTAAAATTTACTACCCTTAGCTCTTTATCCAAAACCACAAATCCTACAGAGATATTTTCAATCAATTTTTGCAATATGTTTTCCAACGCCTTAATAGCGAAGTTAGTGCTCTCCACCTCCGTCTTGTTTGCACATACACCAACAGCTCCAGATTGATCAGCAAGTGGCTTCTTACTAAAAGCAAAAGTTTCCACACGGTCTTTGGTTATAAGCCGCTTAGTAAAGGTTGATTGCTTTGAACTGAGTTCCGCTTGATTAAGCTCTAAATTATATTTCTTTTTAAATTCAAGAAATTGAGAATTATGAAATATTATATTACCGTCCAGGTCCTGCCTCCACACCGGAAAGGGCAAAGCATCAATAATTTGGCTAAGCTCAAAACTTGCAACTCTATATTTCTTAACTAAACTAACCAACTCCATCTCATCAACAACTACATCTGTATAATCAATAACCCAAAAACATAAATTCTTTTCACCAAACCTACCAGTTAGCAGCTTAACTATATAACGATAAAAATATTCCTTTTTAGCGCCCTTGGGCAAAATCTTAATAATACCAGATTTTACATAATTTGCGTTGTGAATAGAAGACTTAATAACATCACCTATTTCTTTTTGATCTTCAATTGTAAGATATGATAAAAAGCCATCTAAAGAAACTTGTTCATTCTCACAACCCAAAATCTTCATCAATGCCTTAGAAGCTTTAAAAGATCTGCTTTTTAATGCATAAACAGCATAAGCAGCTGGTGAGTTATCTAAAGCCATCTGGTTTTGATTGCTAAAAATATGAAAAATATTAATAGCGCTTACCGCAGCTCCAGCTAAAACCATTATTAAAATGGTTACAACAACTGCAAAGAAGTACAATATTTTTAAATTTTGAGATTTGTCCGCTATCAAAAGCTCAACAATACTAAAATATAATATTATCAATGCCAACATAGCTGGAGATACTATCTTAAGCAACCTCATAAATTTCATGGTACTAATACCAAAGAAGTTGTGTTTTTTCTGCTTTCCAATAATACATGCGCCTTAGCTGCTTCAGCCAATTCAAATACTAACGGCTTAGAAAGTTGTATTACATCCCCGTTAATTTTCGCTAAAAATGCGTCAAATGCAATCATCAATTCTTTTCTATGCGCTGCATAATTGTATACAGAAGGCCGGGTAAAAAACAAAGATTTACTCGCTATTTTTTCTACATTGATATTTGAGATGAATCCTGAGGAACCACCGTAGGAGACCATCATCCCAACATCCATTAAACAGTTTATGGAAGCGTCAAAAGTAGCTGCACCTACTCCATCATAAACAACATGGACTCCGATATTTTCTGTAATCTCGCGCACTTTTGCAACAACGTTTTCTGTGGAGTAATTAATTACTAGGTGGCATCCATTTTGCATTGCTATACTCTTTTTATCATCACTGCCTACCGTTCCTATTACATATGCACCTAAAAAGTTACACCACTGAGCAAGAATTCTCCCCACCCCTCCAGCAGCTGCATGAACCAAAACCGCTATTCCAGGACGCACAACATATACATGACAAGCAAGCATATGCGCCGTTATGCCTTTTAGCAAATTAGCAGCTATTAGTGTATCACTCAAATCAGATTGCAGTTTCAGCAATATATCTTGCTTAACATTCGCTACTTCACAGTATGCTGAAGCTTTAGAAGAAGTTGCATAACACACCCTATCTCCTACAGCAAATTCTGTGACATCTGCGCCTAATTTAACAACACGCCCTACTGCGCTTACACCAGGGATTTTAGGATCTGCATTTAGCGAGTATGTGCCCCGCCTATGATACACATCTATGTAATTAACTTCTATTGCACCATGTTCTACTTGAACCTCATCTGCAAGAGGGGGTAACTGCTCATAAGTTATGTTCTGCAGAACTTCAGGGCCACCAAAAGAAGCAATAGAAATAGCCAAAGCCATTTGTAATTTTACCATTATGTTACAGTATGAGTTTAACAATCATACTGATTACAGCAAGCAAAGTTATGGATTTATTTTGAGGTTTGGCGTTATCAAAATCTAGATTGAGATGGATTGTTCTGATTTTCGTTGCTTAATTCTATAAACGCTTCTCCTAAAATTTTTCTTACAATGTTATTACGATCATAATCTTCCTGTTTTTCACACTCATCTAAGCCTTGTTTATAAGATAACTGAATACAGTCAAACAATTCTGAAGATATCAAACATTTATCACTTTTTTCAAATGCAGGGCTGCTTAGCACAGTTCTAATAGTTTCTATATTACCGGTGCGTGTGGCGATCTTTAGTGGCGAAATACCAAAATCATTTGCAATAGCCAAATTTGGAAACTTGTACAAAAGAGATTCTATGATTTCCGTTCTGCTTAATTCGCATGCAGCTATCAAAAGACCATTTAACAGCTTCTTACCTTTTACTTGCTTATTTTCACGGCATAAATCTATATAAGTCTCGCTTAGTGCTTTTATTAAATCATCTCCTTCATAACCTAATTTATTTGCATTATTTGCTACCAATAAGCAATTAGCAACATCTTCTATAATAATATGCAAGTTACTGTGATAAAGCTCTTTAAGATTATCTAAGACAATTTTTACCATTCCTAACTCATCTTGATCTACAGCTATTTCCAATGGGGAAATAACTGGAGAACTTACAATTAATAACTCCGGTTTCTTTTTCAAAATTACTTCTAAAAACATTGGTTTATCAGCTTTAATCGCAACCCCAGCCAGGTTCAACATATAATTACCAAGCCCAATCGTACGCGAAAAAATTTCTGGATATAACTCCAGTTGTTCTTTTAAAGATTTACAATTTTTTTCATCATCAGACTTTTGATAAATAAAATTAACAGCTGCCCTCATGTCTTTTCATCTCCTATATACTCCGTTAACTTGAAAAATTGACGTTGTCGCTATTGTTATAGGCTTACGCTGCTCAATTACAAAGACTCCTAGCATTTTTTCAAGCTTCCTGTCGTCTACTGCTTTCGTGTATTGATAAACATAATTCACTATAATTTAGCTTTGCACCAAAAACCCGATTCCGTCTCTCTGCTGCAAATTCCCATAAGAATTCTAGTTAATTCTTCTGTTTCAATCAAAACTTCTATGCCTTTTTTCTCCGCAACACTTTGAGCATCCAGGATAGTTTTTGCTATCAATTCGCTTTTGTCAAAAGCTCTTCCCGTTAAAGGAAAGTTACCTAAATCTATAAACTCTTTCATTTATCCCTCTTTATAAAATTGCGCTATGTGTATATCAAGATGCTAAATTCTGCAAAACAATTTTATTGCCATTTCTAAATATTAGGGTCAAAATATTAAGGATAAAGCAATCCACTTTTGGCATGAAAATCAGATTATTACTATCCTGTATTGTTATCTGCCTTGCAAGTTCAGCTTTAGCCAATACAGAAAAAGAAGCTAGAAGCTTCATTAAAGACATAGAATCTCTAATGAACTTAAGAGATGAAACAGAGCTTTCTAGATTTTATAAATTTTATTCGGATAAAACTGCACGCTTTGTAAAACAAAGCTCATTGATAAATTCGGATAATCCTGAAACAGTAGTTGATCGAGAAGATTTGGACATGAATGTTGATGAATATATAACTTATCTAAACAACATCATCATGTATCCTGCGAAATACGCATATTTTTCAAAAATAACTTCAATCCAGATAAATACCAAAGATAAAACTGCCCTAGTTAGTGTTGAGGCTAAAGATTCCTCAATAGTATACCGCGAAGTAGAAAATGGAATTTCACGCCCCATCTATACTCTTTCAACCTCAAATTGCAACTATTCCCTTAACTATAAAAGTGCACACTATTATATTTCTGGGATGAATTGCATTGAAACAATTAACCGACAATAGCTCTTATGCATATACTAGCCATTAAAAACTTAGAAAAAAAAGAACCCGTACGTAAAACGCGCAAAACTAGCCTTAACAAAGCTTTTTCTATTAGCGACCTTGAAGATGCGAGTATCACAGAGACAAACGAAATAAGTCAGGTTAATTCCTTGCAAAACATATTAAGCTTGCAACTCATAAGCTCTAAAGCACAACTAGAATCATCTAACCATGAACGAGGTGGCAACCTACTCAATAAAATGGATTCATTGCTAAAGGATAGCTTGCTGCTGAAAGATACAAATCGCAACTTAGCGGAACTAGCAAAGTTAGCCAATACTCAAAGGGATCGGTCTGAAAATAAGGAGCTTGAAGAAGTATTGGATTCAATAGAGCTTCGTGCTGCTGTGGAGCTGGCTAAGCGCATGCGAAAATAGTAGAAAGCCCCTACTAGTATTTTATTTGTTTTTAGATATACTGTGTGCTACCGGCTATCAAACATACTATAAAAATCTATGACAATTATAACGAGATTTGCACCATCACCTACTGGATATCTTCATGTTGGCAACATTAGGACTGCGCTAATAAACTGGCTTTTTGCCCGTGCTAATAATGGAAAATTTATTTTGCGCATAGATGACACAGACAAGGAAAGATCACGTCAAGAATATACTGATGGCATCTTAAGAGATATGGAATGGTTAGGCTTGCATTGGGATGAAATTCATTATCAGTCCAAGCGCACAGACCTGCACGAAAATGCAAAAAAATCCCTGATAGATATGGGGCGTCTATACCCATGTTTTGAAAGCACAGAAGAGTTAGAGGTAAAAAAGAAAGTTGCCCTTGCTCGCAATTTGCCCCCAATTTATGATAGAGCAGCTAAGCGCCTGAGCGCAGAAGAAATAGCTAAACTTTCTGAGTCCATCAAACCGCATTACCGTTTTTTCATGGATGGCACCGGCATAGAATGGGATGATGGGGTTAAAGGTAAAATAAGCTTTGATTCCAAAAACATTGGTGACCCAGTGCTCGTTAGGGCTGATGGCACCATGACCTACATGATAGCCTCGGTCGCAGATGATATTGACCTAAATATTACCGATATTATCCGTGGTGAAGATCATATAACCAATAGTGCCGTACATATGCAAATGTTTGCAGCGCTTGGTAAACAACCACCTAAGCTTAGCCACTTGTCTTTGCTTAAGTCTAAAGATGGGGAAATTTCTAAACGCCTCGGTGGGTTTGATATTTCTTCACTAAGAGATGCAGGAATCCATCCTATGGCAATCACTAGCTTTTTAGCTAAAACTGGCACATCTGACCCTATTGAATTTAAGCATAGTCTAGAAGATTTGGTTAAGGAAATGTCTTTATCCAAATTCAGCAAATCACCAACTACTTACAATATATCTGAGTTAGAAAGGATTAATACCAAGCTAACTCACAACCTTTCTTATGCCGAAGTTAAACATTATATACCGGATTATGTTAATGAAGATTTCTGGCTTAAAGTCCGCCCTAATTTAAATACAATCCTTGATGTTACTACCTGGTGGAATATTTGCTGCAATGAAATAACTCCACCTGATTTTGACAAAGAGTTTACAAAACTAGCATCGCAATTTATTCCTGAAGGCACTTTCGATGATAAAACTTGGGATGTATGGATAGCTAAAGTTAAAGAGCAAACTGGACGTAATGGAAAGGATTTGTTCATGCCGATTCGTATCGCCCTAACAGGTGAAGAACATGGCCCAGAGCTTAAGAACTTGCTCCCAATCCTCGGGCGTGAGAAGACTATTGCTAGGCTGAATAGGTAGTCTGTCCGTCAAAACTCTGAAATTATCTCGGGAGCTGAGTAATCATAAAATATTTAAACAGTGTCACCCAGGAAAGAGCGCAGCGATTGCTGATAGGTTGTCATCCCGCACTTGTTGCGGGATCTTAAGATAAGATTCCATCCGCAGCAGGAATGACCCGAGGAGGCTGAAACTGCCGCGTCGCAAGTATACTCCTCGCAGTGACGAAAATTAACGTACAAAATCCATAAGCTTTATGCCCAAATAATAGCCTTTTCTTATGGATTTTGCAACTGATTTATGCTCTCAAACGCTTGTGTTATCAGGGCGACCGCATTAAAATTCAGAAGCAACGGCG
>JAJTHY010000065.1 GCA_021298045.1 Candidatus Jidaibacter sp. | reverse complement strand
GGTATTAATTGAAGCTTTTATCCATGTTCGTGTTGTAACGCCGTTGCTTCTGAATTTTAATGCGGTCGCCCTGATCTTTTGAATACAAAATACTTATTGATAATGCGCTATTTTCTCTATATATTATCATAAAAATTTTTCTCTCAAAAACTCCAATATGAAAAGAAATATCAGCGAAAAGCTACAGCCTGGCAACAAAAGGGCAAGAACAGAATCTTTACATAAAGCTGCCAAAAGAGGAGATATCGCCCAGGCTAAGTATTTGCTTGAAAATGGTTTTGATGTAAATTCAAGATTTGAAGGCTTGAGAACAGGTCACACGCCTTTGGATGATGCCTGTATTTATTTGAATATTGAGATGGCCAAGGTGTTGTTAGAACATGGCGCCGATCCTAATATCAAAGCTGGAAGCTTAGAAGATATTACAGAAACAGAAACACCTATGCTTTCTGCCATAAGGGCATATTTATTATACCATGAAATTTCCAGCAAAAATCATTCAGCGCAAAATGAGATAGACACACAAATAGCATTTTTCAAACTTAAAAATATTATTAACTTATTACTTGATTATGGAGCGACACTAAACATCATCTCCGAAGATTGGAGATGCATTCCATTATTTGTAGCAATTCAACACCTTGATACCCAACTTTTGGAATTTTTATTAGATAAAGGCGCTGACCCAAATATTCAAGCTCAAATAATCGATTTAAATGATCCCATTGAATCTTTTGTAAATTCATTAGTTTATCCAGATTTGTATTTAGATACTCGCTATAAATTTAGCACTAATCTAACTCCATTAAACTTTGTATTAGGGATTAATCTCAACAATTTAGATTTGAACGATTATTGGCTTAAACAAAATGAACAAGCTATTATTTTCATGACGCACCTTTTACTTATGAAAGGAGCTAATCCTAATATATACGATCAGTTTAAAAAGACAGCTCTTGATTACTTATCATTCAATATTAGCTTTAATAACGCTTTGACAAAAACATTAACAAAGTTATTGCTCAAATATGGCCTTGATCCTGATATAACCCCTTACGCTGGCATAAGGCTTTTTCAAAGCATAGCAATTGTTGGGAATCAATACTTAGGTAAAGCTTTTCTTAAAGCAGGGGCGGATCCCTCACTCTTAGAAGATAACGAATGCAACATACCCATTAAATTAAATGAAATCCCAACTCACTCTCTTGCAGAAAAATTTCCAGAGGCAAAATCTTGCACACAAATTAAATTTCAAATAAAAAATATTTGTAAGGCGATAGGATTGTTTAATCGCATAAGTAAAAACGGCTTTTGTCATTATATTTATCTTCCTGAAGATGTACTCTGCTTAATCAAAACTTTTTACTCCAACGTTTCTACAAGCGCATTTAATGTAGTTACTAAAGAGCTTAAAGAGGTAGAAACAAACATATGTTTGCTTAAAGAAAAAGCAGATAGAATATTTTTGAGCTTGAAATCCAAAGGAGAAAAAATTGTGGAAATTGCAAGCGAAAGATAGCGAGTCGCGCATTCCTAACCACAGTTGATAATGAAAATTGAGATTGCTCTTTTAGCATCTTCATTAGTACCTCCGTCAAAACTCTGAAATTATCTCGGGAGCTGAGTAATCATAAAATATATAAACAGCGTCACCTGTACTAGCCATCATATGTTTTAGTTGAAAATTAGAGCTAACTTGAAAAAAATAAGAGATGATTTCTCAGAGCCCTAAACTTATATCGCTTCTAGATGGTGATTTTAAGTACTGATAAGCAATATAAGCGATATTGGCACTCGTACAAGCGATAGTGACACTCGTAGAATTTACTGGTATAGCTGGCATAGGTATGGATTCTAGGGCGGTACATGCTGCCATTGCGTAAATACATGAAAAAGATATAAGCTTTATTATTCTATTTGATGCCAATTGTCTCTCACCTCTCAGCTCTTTCTTCTCATCAGCTATGCGTGATGATGCCTTTTTAGAGTTTCGTATACAAAAAGCTTCAAGATAGTTACATATATCTTTTTCATTTAATTCATTTAAAATAATGTTAACTACTTCACCATGAAGTTCTAATTTAGAATTGTATTCGGATCTACAAGTATATTCATATATAGATTTAGATATATAACTTTTGATATCTAACTGCTTAATTTTTCCACCAGAGAGATACTCAATTGGCTTTAAGTATTTAGCTAAGTTATAAATAGATGCTGTGTCTGCTTTGTAATCAATTATCAATTTCTGCACCATATTTTGTCTTTTGTCAAAAATATCAATCGCTTCTTGCCATATTCCATTATCACCATATGGTGCATGTAATATATGTGGATTATCTTTAATTGCCTCACTTAAATCTGCTACCTTAGCATGCATTATGTTTATGTATGGATTACCTTTCATTGCCTTACTTAGATCCGCTATACCAGCATGCCTTATGTAGTTTAAAAATAGATTAAGATAAATGAAAGTGGTTTTTTTCTTTAAAGCCTCAGCAATAGCTTTTGCACCATCATTTCCTATTTTGTTATACGATAGATTGAGAAAAGTGAGAGTGGAGCTTTCCTTTAAAGCCTCAGCAATAGCTGTTGCACCATCATCTCTTATTCGGTTACACGATAGATTGATAGAAATGAGAGTGGTGTTTCCCTTTAAAGCCTCAGCAATAGCTGTTGCACCATTATCTCTTATTAGGTTACCCGATAGATTGATAGAAATGAGAGTGGTGTTTCCCTTTAAAGCCTCAGCAATAGCTTTTGGATCATCATCTCTTATTAGTGTATTAAATATATTAAGACAAGTAAGCGATGGGTCATTCTGTTCAAGTGCTTCTACAATATCACTAATATCAAGCATATACTTTTTTATTCCTATTATTCAGATGCATTGTACGCTTAATATCCAGCTTTTACAACATTTTATTACATACTAAACCAGGGCGACCGCATTAAAATTCAGAAGCAACGGCATTACAACACGAACATGGATAAAAGCTTCAATTAATACCTTGTAATTTAAAGCAAAAACCTCTAAAATCTTC
>JAJTHY010000121.1 GCA_021298045.1 Candidatus Jidaibacter sp. | reverse complement strand
CTTCGTCGCTAAAGCTCCTCGCAAAGACGGGGCGCAAGTGGGAAACTTGGTTTTATAGCAATATAGGGGTTCGACTTGGCGCTAGAACTGTTTGTATTGCTCACTCTAAACTTATTTTGAACTTTTAATGCGGTTGCCCTGGATGCTTATAGTTGAACTCATAACTTGACTACTGCGTAAATCTTGAAATACTTTTAATCTAACAAACTTTATTTAACCCAACCTTGGATGTTCAACTTAAGATTTGACCGATATTCTTTACGGATTCAATATATGCTTTTCATCGCAATTGGGAGCTTGCTGCTAGTTGTAGGTGTTGCATGGATAGCATACGCAACATACCTGTCTTTTAGAAATAACTACACCGAAGATATGGTGATTCAAGGGCAAGAGATAAAACATGTGTTTGACGAAAAAGTTACTTTCATTGAGCACTTTCTACAATTCATTGGCTCTCAAATAAAAAACTCAGATAAAGGTGGAATAGAAGATATCGCAGCCATGATTAAATACCGCAGGTATGATCAAAAAAACCAGTATGATGAGAATGATGATGCAATCACTTGGAATATGGTAGATTATATAACTCCGGAAGGATACTTGGTTGCAGACAGTAGATTTGGCTTAAGAAGACCAATGGAGGTGATAAGCAAACGGGACTGGATAAAACACTCTAAAAACCATCCATGGACATTACAATTTTCAAATCCGGGAATCGGATTTATAACGGGAGACTATATACTACCCTCAGGTATAGGAATTTATGATGAAAAAACTAAAAAATTCCACGGGTTTTTATCGTCTAGCATTAGTATTGAAAAATTGACGAGCAGCTTAATTCAACTTGTAGATGAAAGCATAGTATTCGCTTTACTTAATGACTCCTTTAGCACCATTTTGATATCAGACCCCTTCATAGACCGCACGACATTGGAAGAGAAGGTATTGGATTATAAGGATCTAATATTAGAAAATCAAAACTCTCAAACTACCGTAGAACTCGAAAAATATATAAGAATAGGAAATGTTGTTTTTTCACATTACGTTCACTCATCCAGATTTCCTTTTTGGTTTTTAATTGGGTTTAACAACACTTATTATGCTAAGGAATTATGGAATGAAATTTTACCACGACTAGCAATTAATTTGGCATTTTGGACTGTATTCTCAAGCATAATAATTTATTTACTTTATCAGGTAGTTAAGCCCATAATTATTCTTGGTAAAGCTGCCGATAATATATCCAAGGGAAAAAGCATACATTTGCCAAACTTTAGGGCCAAAGAACTAAGCATACTTGCCAAGCAGCTCAGTATGATTTCTCAAATCCATTCCAGCTTAAAAAGCAAGCAGATGAAGCTATCTAAAATGAATACAGATCTATCAACAGCGAACGAATTTATCAAAAGCAACATGTCTTTTTTAAGCCATGAGCTGATCAATCCAACCTCCAGTATTTTAGAATTTTCCAAAATGTTGGCTAAAAAAATAGAAAGTAAATTAGATGATAAAGAAGCTCTCTATTATTTATCTATCATTAAAAATGCTTCTATTCACCTTAGCGACCAACTTAATTTTTTCATGAAAATGTTTAGATTTCAGGCTGAGCAAAAACAAATTGAAGAAAAACCAATAGCGCTCAAGCAATTAGTGGATTGGAACTTAAGCATGATAATGCACCATGCAAATTACAAAAAAGTCTCAATAAAATCTAATGTACCCGAAGGTTTAAAATTATTAGGCGATGAGATCATGATTGGTCAACTAATACAAAATATAGCAGCTAATGGCGCAAAATATAATAAGCTGGAAGGCCGGCTACTGGTGGAAGCTTTCATTAATAAGAAAGGAGAGATTGAAATACACTTTACAGATAGTGGGGTGGGCATTGGAGCTAGAGATCTTGAAAATGTTTTCAAAGTTTTCAAAAGAGCCAAGATGATAAAAAATTCAAAAACTGTTGGCTATGGCATAGGCTTAGCTTATGCTCAAAAGTGCGTTCAGGCACATGGAGGAAGAATCTTGGTGAGCTCTAAGTTGAACCAAGGCAGTAAATTTAGAGTAATTTTTCCGAAGAGTCGCACTATTTAATAATACATTTGCAAAATGTCATCTGCCGCGCAATATAATTAAAGGAGTAGAACTGGTTGCTTTTAAATAAAAGTTTGATAAAATACGGATCGATTCAGTGGCTTATGGATGCTCTATTTATTTTGAGATTTGGTATGAGTAGCTAAGGTCGCCCTAAAGCACTAAACTTTAGGGTATAATTAAACTTAACGAAAACTATATTAGGAGAACTTATGAGTGATATCGAAACCCGCGTAACTAAGCTAATTGCTGAACATCTAGATGTTGATCCAGCTAAAGTAAAGAAAGACGCAAGGTTCACAGATGATCTTGGGGCTGACAGTCTTGACCAAGTTGAACTTGTTATGGCTTTTGAGGAAGAATTCAGTATTGAAATTCCGGACAACAATGCCGAGAAAATAGTTAAAGTTGAAGACGCTATCGTGTTTATAGAAGAGCAACTAAAAAAAGCTGCATAACTTTAATCCATTAGGATCGCCTATGAAAAGAGTAGTAGTAACTGGTGTAGGCTGCGTAACTTCTCTTGGAGGGGATGTTGCAAGTACTTGGGATAATTTATTGAATGCAAAGTCAGGTATCACCCAGATCCCTGACTTTCTTTTTGATACCAGTGACCTGGCAACAAAAATTGCTGGTATTATTCCTGGAGCAGATCAGCCAAATGGCTTAGACATAAGTAAATATATACCTCTTAAAGATCAAAAAAAGATGGATCGATTTATTCATCTAGCTATCGCCGCAGCAGAGCAAGCTATTGAAGATTCTGGTTGGATCGCAGACAGCCAAGAAAAATCGGAATATTCAGGTGTGATAATTGGCTCTGGAATAGGCGGTTTGAGCACTATAGAAGAAAATTCAATAATACTTAAAGAACGCGGACCAAGAAGAATTAGTCCATTTTTCATTCCTGCTAGCCTTATCAACCTTTCATCGGGCGCAGTCTCTATAAAGCATAATTTTAAGGGCCCAAATCATTCAGTAGTAACAGCCTGTGCAACAGGTGCGCATGCGATTGCAGATGCCGCAAGATTAATAAGCTGTGGCGAAGCAAAAGTTATGATAGCCGGAGGATCCGAAGCTGCAGTTTCTCGTTTAGGAATTGCTGGATTTAATGCCTGCAGGGCTCTTTCCACAGCTTTTAATGATAATCCAACACTTGCTTCAAGACCGTGGGATAAGGACCGCGATGGCTTTGTTATGGGAGAAGGCGCTGGCATTATGGTTTTAGAAGAGTATGAGCATGCTAAAAAGCGTGGCGCAAAAATCTATGCAGAAGTGCTAAGCTATGCATACTCTGGGGATGCTTACCATATAACCGCCCCAGCTGAAGATGGCGAAGGGGGATACAGAGCTATGAAGAAAGCTCTTGAACGCGCAGAAATATCTCCAGAAAAAGTGGATTATGTGAATGCACATGGCACCTCTACCCCACTTGGAGATATGGCAGAGATATCAGCTCTTAAAAATTTATTTGGTAGCGATATTCATAAAACTTCTGTATCATCTACTAAATCTTCCATAGGGCATTTGTTAGGTGCTGCTGGAGTTGTGGAGTCTATATTTTCTGTACTTACCATAAAAGATGGGATAATTCCCCCTACTTTAAACCTTGAAAATCCTTCAGAAGGATGCGAAGGTATAGACCTAGTGCCTTTAAAAGCTAAAGAGAAAGCTGTAAAAATAGCTATGTCTAATTCCTTCGGTTTTGGTGGCACTAATGTAACATTGGTGTTTGGCAGTGCTTAAGGGCAAAATTTATAATTTTATTATCAATGCTATCTTAATCTTTATCTTAGTGGGACTGGGATACCTTTATTATAGTTTGTTCATATATAAAAATAAATCCGAGGTTACGCTGTATTTTCCTTATGGGACACCGGCAAAAAGCGTTGCTTCTACGATGCAAAAGGCAGAGGTTATTGATAACAGCGCAACTTTTATTATGGCAACATACTTTGCTAAGCTTTTCAAAAAGCATATCATTAGTGGAGAATACTTATTTGAAGCTGGCGCCACGCCACATCAATCCTTGAAAAAATTGATAAAGGGAGAGCGCGTTTTACGCAAATTAACCATAGCAGAAGGCTTAACTGTAAAAACAATATTGGAATTAGTGTCTACGGCACCTGGTTTAATGGGCGAGATAACCGAAAGTGTACGCGAATGCAACCTGTTGCCAGAAACGTATTCTTATCATTATGGCGATAAAGCCAACTCTATTGTTCATGAAATGAAAGCTGCATTTAAAAGGGTAGCAAACGAGGCGATGGAAAGCAACACTTCTAGCTTAAAGACTTTTGAAGAAGTAATAACCCTAGCCTCGATAGTTGAAAAAGAAACAAAGCTAAGCGAAGAGCGACCTAGAGTTGCTGGAGTATATTTAAACAGGCTAAGAATAGGAATGCCACTACAGGCTGACCCAACAGTTATTTATGGTATGAGCATGGGAACAGGTGCTATTGAAAGGCCTCTTACCAGAGCTGATTTAAAGATTGATAGCCCTTATAACACTTACACCAGAAAAGGTTTGCCACCTACCCCTATAGCATGTCCAGGAGCCTCATCTATCATGGCCACAACTCACCCAGAGAATCATGAATATTTATACTTTGTTTCCAATGCCACTGGTGGCCATTCCTTCTCGAAAAATTTAGAAGAGCATAATAAAAACAATGCTGCCCGTAAAGCTATTGAAGCGGCGGCGAAAAAATAATACTCAGCCTCAAAATAAATCTTAGACTCACTTGGAGCTTTAGCTCGGTATATAGCGCTTGGCACTAATATTATTTTGAGATTTGGTGCGGCTAGTTTATAACCATGTCGAGCAATTAAGGAGCGTTAAATTGAGAAAAACAGAAAGAACCATCTTAAAAAATGATATATCGAGGATTGAAGCCTTGGCTTCGGCTAATTCGTTTGAGATATGCAAAAACGGATGGGCTACTTTTGATGAGCTACAAGAATTTAATATAGAACAAATTGAGCTTTTAACCCTTGGCATTGCATTTGAGCTATACCAAAAAGGGTTCCGCACCATCGATGTTTTGAAAGAGCTTGAGGCGAGAAAAAAGGTATACGCAGCCAATCATAACCACTTTCTATCAACCTTATCCCACGCAGCCCCCTTCTATCAACCCTATCCAATGCAACCCTTATCCAACACTGCGCTGCAGGAAACTAGCATACTGCAAGGTGGACTTACTCTATTAAAATTTTTCGAGATGCCCCCTTAAGCCAATCCGTTGATAAAGTCCCTGGCGGCGCAGAGCGCTAGGCAATAGATTATATAACCTCAGCTCGGTGTAAGAAACACCAATCACAGATAAGTCGCTATTAAAAAATATATAGTCTTTCCGTCAAAAGAGCTATAACGATGATAATGTAAGGGCTTGAGATATAAAATGATTGAAGAAATCCATAAGAAAATGCTATTATTTGCGCATAAAGCTTATGGATTTCGAGATAAATGCCTTTAGATATTTATGCCGTTGAAGCATCAACATAGCTCTCAAGGAAAGCGCTGGCTG
>JAJTHY010000171.1 GCA_021298045.1 Candidatus Jidaibacter sp. | reverse complement strand
ATTTTTTACGCAAGTTTTCATTTTGGTAGTTTTCTGGATTATTCAGAATTTCCCATATCCCCGAAACTTTAGGTTTCTTAGTTTTCATATAAGTTACCAATCTATTCTGCACTGTAAATACAATAGAGCAAATTGGTTAATTTTTTATTAAGCAGACTAAAGAACTATAGTAGATGCCTTATCAATGCACTTTGCTATATGGCGCCAGGTCAGCCTCTTTAATGGATCCTTCTCTAATCAAAGACACCTCATCCCCAACAATCTTAAGGATGGTGGAAGCGATTCCGGAAATGCGGCTATCCGATTTCACAATGAATACTTCCTTCCCAAATACAGCCTCAATTTCTTCTGCAGTTGTTAAATTAGGACCATCTGCAATATTTGCGCTAGTCCCTAAAATCGGCATTCCGCATTCCGCAATTAAGCCAAGGCTCAGCCTGCTTTTTGGAACCCTTAACCCTATAGTACCATCTCTAATCGTATGTCTGCTTAAAGTGGTTGGCTCTAATACTGGCAGCACTAAAGTTAATGCTCCTGGCCAAAATGCTTTTGCAAGTTGCAAGGCTGTATCATTAAAATACGCGTAGGTTTTTGCTTGTTCTAAACTTGCCATAAGGATAGGGGCAGTTTTTTCTATTGGACGCTTTTTAAGAGCAAAGAGTTTTTTAATCGCCTCATCGTTTGTGGCATCACAAGCAAGTGCAAATAGGGTGTCTGTAGCAAATGATATCACTCCACCTTTCAGTAAAATCTGTTTGGCTAAAGCTTGTTGCATTTAAATTCCAACGATAAATATTTTATATTTATTGGCGAGCTTAATGGTTTCTTCTGGCTCTATAAGTAATGTAGATCCTGCATCAACTGCAATCCCGCGAATGCCATATTTGAAAGCAAGTTCAATGGTCTGTGGGCCAACGCATGGCAAGTCTACCCTGCGATCTTGATTTGGCTTCGCCACTTTAATTAAAATTGGCGCAACATCTACTACTTGCTTCACTTCCCCACAACGTTTTATCAATTCATCAGTTCCTTCTGCTGCTTCAACGCCTAGGGTTAAGCCGCCTTGGATAACAAGTGATTGCCCCACGTCAAAACTGGCTATACCCTTTAGAACTTTTAAACCCTGATTAATATCCTGAATGGCTGATTCGTCTGGCTTAACTTTTGTAAGGCTGCCTTTTTGCACAATTATGTCACTAGCTATTGATTCTGGTGCCACAATTTTAAAGCCTTCTTTCTCAATAAATTTCATTATGGTTGTGAGAATGGCGTTATCTGCAATACCGTTTTTTAAGATTAAAGCAAGCAGCTTAGCGCCTTTGATATCTAATAGTAACCTAGCGAGATCAGCCCTCTTCACCCTTCCAGTAAGTGTAACATGGGTTACGCCTTCTTCCTTAAGCTTTGCAATTATCTTGCTAACAGAATGAATTTTAAACTTATGTAAGTTTTTCTCCCCTTCAAATAAATGAGCGTCTATCTCATCATCCAGGCCGATTACACAGTAGCTTATTGATTTTTCCTTGCAAGCATCAGCAACGTGCTTTGGAAGATTTCCTGCACCTGCTAGGATTCCTAATTTTGAAATTTTATTATGCGGTATATCCTTAATCCTCCATCACAGCTTTGCATAGGCTCGTTGCTCTTTGATCTTTAATAAAATCAATTATGCGCATTATTAATTCATTGTCACCAAACTCGCTTGATACATCTTCTATTCGCTTTTCAAATACATCGTAATTTTCTAAAAATAGTTTTTTAAATGCTTTATTCATAGCGATGATTTGAGCATTGCTTGTGTCCTTGCGTTTTAGACCTATTGTGTTGAGCCCTGCAAGATGCGCTCTTTCACCCACCGCTCTTCCAAATGGTATTAGATCACCATCTATGCCAGTCATGCCGCCTACAATCGAGTGCGCGCCAATTCTAACCCTTTGCTGTACTGCGGATAATCCGCCAATAATTGCGTAATCTTCAATTATAACATGCCCGCCTAAAGCCGCACAATTTGCTAGGATAACATTGTTGCCAATCACGCAATCATGTGCCACATGGGAGTTAGCCATAAATAGACAATTATCCCCTACGTCTGTTTGGTTGCGATCTACTGCCGTGCCAGTATGCATGGTAACATGCTCACGTATGACATTATTTTTACCTATGATTAGTTTAGAATCCTCTCCTCTATATTTAAGATCAGGAGGTGGAAACCCAATGACAGAAAATGGATAAATCTTGGTATTTTCTCCAATCACAGTATGCCCATCTACACAGACATGGGACATAATTTCGACTCCAGATTCAAGCCTAACATTAGGGCCGACAATTGAATATGGACCTATTTTAACGTTATCCGCAATAACGGCATTTTTGTCGACAATTGCAGTTGGATGAATTATTTGCATATTATTCATTTTCTTTTTTCACTATCATTGCAGAAAAAATTGCATTTGCAACCCTTTGGCCATCAACTCTTGCTTCCCCTTTCATTTTCCAAACGGCACCGCGGTTTTTAATTTTTGTAATATGCAGATGCAAACAGTCTCCAGGCACTACTGGCTTTCTAAATTGAGCTTCTTCTATACTCATGAAGTATACAACATGTTCTGCTGGGTTTAGCTCTTTGCTATTTGACATTACAAAAATACCAGCAGCTTGAGCCATTGCTTCAATAATAAGCACACCAGGCATTATAGGGTGCCCAGGGAAGTGACCGTTAAAAAATTGCTCGTTGATGCTAACGTTTTTCGAGCCCACAATGCCAATGTCGGAATTTATTTCCAATATTCTATCTACTAGCAATAAAGGATACCTATGTGGCAGCATTTTCATAATGCCATTTATATCTATTACCTTAGATTCGTCACTCATTTTTACCAACTTTATCTCTTTTTATTAATCTTCGTAGCATAGCATTTGCCTTGTGCCAATCCCTAATTGTGGTTGCGGGGCTTCCCCCCATAATTGATTTGGCTGGAACATCCGACATAATGCCGCTGCCAGCTGCTATCATACTACCTGCGCCTATATTGAGGTGCCCAGCCACACCAACTTGGCCGCCAAGCATTACAAAATCCTCAACCTTCGTGCTGCCTGCAAGACCAACTTGCCCACACACTATGCAAGACTTCCCAATTATTGTATTGTGTCCAATTTGCACAGCATTATCTATTTTGCTGCCATCACCTATTATTGTGTCTTCAATCGCCCCGCGATCTATGCATGTGTTTGCGCCTATTTCTACGTGGTTGCCGATTATAACCATGCCTAATTGTTTAACTTTAATAAGACCTTTTGAGGTTTTAGCGAATCCAAACCCATCTTGCCCAATGCGCGCTCCAGGCTTAATTGTAACGTTATTGCCAATTTTGGTAAAAGTTATGGTGCAATTGCTGTAGATTTCTGCGTTCTCACCTATTTCTACACTGTTTCCTATATAGCAATTAGGGCCTATTTTGCTATTATCCCCTATGGTTACTTCTTCTCCTATAACGGCAAAGTCAGCTATAGAAACGTTTTTACCAATTTTTGCTGTTTTAGCTATGCTCGCTTTTTCTGAAATTACGGATGCCACTTTTTCATCTGGATATAAAAAATCTACAAGTAGTGCATAAGCTTCATGAGGGTTAGGGTGCACTAATAAAGCCAAGTTGTTTGGGGTAAATTGAGCTGCAGCTTCATCAACTATGCATGCAGAGGCGTTAGTCGTTAATAAATGCTTAGAATATTTTGCGTTAGTTAAGAATGCAATTTCGCCTTGTTTTGCAGATTCAATAGTACCGACGCCAATAATTTCTATATTTCCAGAATTGCCCTTAAGCTTAGCACCAATTTTTTGTGCCACAGCTTCTAAAGATACCGGGCCTATGCTTTTGAAAAATTTGTGGTTTAACATGTTATCCATACAACAGAGTACCGCAAGAACTCTAAGTTTTATCAGGTGATTTGTCAAACCATATTATAACTGGTAGTGATATATCCAAGAAATTTAACAGGTATACGGTTGTTTTTATTGTATTTAGCGCCTTCTTGCGATATTATTTGCAAAAAATAAAATAATTATTGCGCTTATGAGAAATGTTATTGAGAATTGGATCTTGCATCCTTTGCTTGAGAAGGCTTTATCTGGATTTGCAGAAACCTATGAAGAGATCTTAAAGCGTAGGGGTGAGGTTGTAGTTGAGGTGAGCAATCTACTTGCGCAAGGAAGATTTGAAGAACTTTTCCAAGCTATGGATAAAGAGAAATTATTGGACCGCTTAAAAATGAAGGATGATCTCTTAGATGATCCAGAATATAAGGCATTTGAATGTTTTTATACAGAAGCTAGAGACCATTTTATAATGCAAACATTTGTCCCACAAATTCAATGGTTAAAAGAAGAAGTTCAGAAGATTTTGGATGGTTATGTAAAAAAGAGCTCTGATGGAGAATACCTCTATAAAGTGGGGCAAAATGGCAGCGAGCTAGTTTTTAAGAGCGAACTCACTCCGGAGTTCAAGCAAATTATTTCTCAGTATTTTGTTTTATACGCAAATATTATATCAAGTTTGGAATTTTCCTGTGATTTTGAGTACGACACAAAAAAGTGCGATGACATTGTGCAAAGTTGCTCAATTAGCAAGATCTCATATTCACAAGGCCCCTTAAAAGTTGATATAGAATGCGATATAAATATTCTAAAGCTTGCAAAGTTCATAGATGAAAAAGTTGGCCTTTTGGATCTCAAGCTAAATGCCATTAGTAAATTAATAGAGCAGCGCCATAAGGTTTTAATGGAAAAAATCGATGAGCTTGTGCAACTTTTTAATGAAGGAAGGTTCCATGAAATATTGAGTACAATGCCTCCAGGTGTGAAAAATGCTATAGTTACGTGTGCATATGATCAAACAGTGGATACAAAGCAGATTAAAAATATGGCCATCTATATAGCTGCAAAGAATTTTTTTTACACTGCTTACCAAGTTGCTTTGAACTCTTGCAAGAACACGGAGTTTGCAAGCCTTCTTTCAAAATATGTTAAAACTAACGAAAACGGGCTGTTATTAGTTATGTCTAATAAAGAGGCAAATACTGGTAAAACCAATTTTATATTTAAAAAACATGTTTCTCAAAACGATAGAGATCTTATTAATAATTGTGCGATGGATTATATAAATTACACTAGTAATAAAAATATAGTGCATAAAACTGCTCTTATAACCACCGCATTGGAAGATTTATACGATGAAAGCGTTATGGGTCTGGAGCTAAAAGGTGAGCTTTTGCACTTTGGTTTGAGTAGAGACCCTGAATCTAGCGCAAAATCTACTTACATAATTGACCTGCAAAAATTTGAACAGTTTATTTTCTCGCTTAAGCAAGAAGTTGAGCTTCCAAAATTAGAAAGCTATGTGAAAGAACTAGGGGCTAACTTTGAAAAGCTTCAAGAAGAAGGGCGCTATAATACTCAAAGAATATTAGAAGAGGTTGCCAATGAAAAATTTGATTCTGTTTTTTCATCTGCCAATAAAATAGAATTTTTCAAATTTATAGGGTACAACCCTTTTTCAACAGAAATTAAAACTTTTTTTATTGAGCTAATTGCAAATGCTATACAAAATTTTAACGACTCTTTTATATCGCAAAAAGAAAAGCTAGTTAAAGGATTTTGCGATACTTTCAAGGATTATGCTTCATTTGAAATTAGATCTGATGGTTTAAGTATCAAGAGGGTAATAATTGAACGCAATGTTACACAAAAAATAACAGATATTATAAAACAATGCCTTAATATAATTGGTACAAGTATTGAGCTTGGCCAACGCAATATTGAAATGAAACAGGAAAAATCTGGAAATATTGTTCGACTTGCTTGTGGAGTTGATGAAAAACAAGTTGTAGTTAACTGCAGTTTAAACCTTTTAAACTTTGAAAGATTTTT
>JAJTHY010000036.1 GCA_021298045.1 Candidatus Jidaibacter sp. | reverse complement strand
TGAGCAAGACTCGTATTTTTAATGCATTGAAAAGTCTGGATGTGACATATAAAAAAAACACTAAATCATCCTAAAGCGGATCCAGAAAAAAGATCTACGTTTTGCCGCAAGGTTGAGGAACTAGAAAAAGAATGTAGGTCAATTGCTTACATCGATGAAAGCGGTTTTGCTCATGACATGCCTAGAACGCATGGATACTCTGTTAAAGGCAAGCGTTGTTATGACAAACATGATTGGGGCGCTAAAGGCCGTACAAATGCGATAGGTGCTTTGATAGGCTCTACATTAGTGGCAGTAGGATTATTGACAGGATCTGTGAACACAGATGTATTCACAACTTGGGTTGATAAGATATTGCTACCCAATATCCCAGAAAAAGCGTTATTGTTATGGATAACGCTTCTTTTCATAAAGGAGCTGATATGGTCAAATTGCTAGAGGATGCTAATCACACTCTGCTCTATCTCCCTCCTTATTCTCCTGATCTCAACCCTATTGAGAAAAAATGGGCTCAACTAAAAAAAGCTAGACGTTCTTCAGGACATTCTATTGATGATATCTTTAAATCTTTTTTATTGTAACTCTTTTGTAGTTGAATTAGCTATATCTTGTATTTTTTGTTAAAATCAGTATAGTTTCATCAAATTAATTGTTGCATCATTTTAATGGCAAAGGACAAGTTTGAATTCTTGACAAAGGAAGATTTTGATGAGGAGATAAAATTAGCATTACTTAAATTCACTGCTAAGACATTCGCAGATTTTGTCCTGCTACTTGAATACCCAAAATATAAAAAAACAATTATAGAGATACTGTCAACCAATCAAGATCTGAAGGTATCAGACCTACAAAAGCAGCTTTTACTCCTAGCTCACAACAACCAACTAAAAGAAGCACTACTATTGCGCGAGAATCCTTTAACTAAGAATCAAGCTCCAGGCGAAGAGTTAGACATCATCTTAGCTCAGCTAATCAGTCAGCAATTAGATTTGGTTAAAAGTATGGTTGCCCTTATAGAGGAAAAATCTTGGGATGCAATTTTGCAATTGGAAAATCTAACTATCTTGGAAGGCTTTAAATTCCCAAGCACATATATCTCTGATGGTTTCGATTCTAAGACTAGTACTACTATGTTTATATTAAAAGCAATTGAAAACCAGGCACCGCTTAACGTCATCATAAAATTTTTAGAAGCTGGGATATTATACCCTAATATATCTGAAGCACATGAGAATCATGAGATACTTGAAGAGCATAAAGCAATCCTTGAAGAGCTTGAGAACCCATCTTTAGATGCAAATAACTGTAAAGCAGTTTTTGATTTTATAGACAAATATAAATACGAAGAAACCGTTATAGATTTTACTAAGCATGTCTCAACCAGCGTTGCTAAGCTGCCTGCAGATGAACGACAGAAATTTCTATATGACATTTTAACCCATGTGGATTTTGAAACTTATTTAAAGATCTATCTCGCTCAATACAGATACTGCGCCAACAGTGCGTATGGGAGAAATGAAAAATTAACCGACGATCAAAAGACAGTGATCCAAGCCATTGTTGATTGCAACTTTACATTTATAGAAAATTGGAAAACACAAGATAACCAAGTATTAAGTAAAGAGGTTAAATCCGCTGTTATTAGTTTAATGGATGCACGCAAGCGTCTCCTTGATGCATTTTCTGTGGCGCTTGAGGAAGCAGTCACACAAGGAAAATTTAAGGATACAGGTCCAGATTTCAATCTTTATGGGGTGATTAATGCAAAGGATAAAATAGAGAATGATCCTTGCGTAATCAGCATTGCTTTAATAGCAAAATTTACCAACCCAGCCTGCGAAGAGATCGATGCTTTGAGTATTATTAATGCCCCAAATATATCTAATATGCACATCAAGCTAGCTGATATTTACATCAAATATCAATCTAGTAGCAAATTATTTGCTGATAATTTATACTTATTGTTGAAAAAAATTTTCAAGACCAACTACACTAAAGCAGATCATGAACAGATACTACCCAAAGCCAAAGAAATTTTCAAAATATTATTTACCAAGAAAAAAGACGCCTCTCAAGATAATCTTTGGAACAAAATTGAATCACTTATTAAAGATTTAAATATACATAAAAAGAAACATGGGGAAATATTTTTTAATTTTGTAATTCCAAATTTATCTGATGACGAACTTGCAGCTATGCAGAAAGATAATGATGCCATTTTGCAGTATGTTAAAGGAATAGATAGCAATCCTCTCTCAACTTTAACTTTTGAACATTTACAAACACTCCACTCAAAATTATTTAAAGAACAAAATTTTATATCTTTTTTCAAAGAGCATTTCGCTAATAAATACCCTCAGTATTGGAAGAAGATTGAGAATTTTAGGGATTCATCTGAATATCTTAACTGGCTTGCAAATAAAGTAAAAACAGATTTTAATAAAAGTGTCTTCAAACTTATTTATGATCGGAATATCCCACAAAATATTGCAGAAGATCTGCTAAAAGTTTTTGAACTATTACTTAGTGAGAAGAAAAAAGACGCCTCTCAAGATAATCTTTGGAACAAAATTGAATCACTTATTAAAGATTTAAATATACATAAAAAGAAACATGGGGAAATATTTTTTAATTTTGTAATTCCAAATTTATCTGATGACGAACTTACAGCTATGCAGAAAGATAATGATGCCATTTTGCAGTATGTTAAAGGAATAGATGGCAATCCTCTCTCAACTTTAACTTTTGAACATTTACAAACACTCCACTCAAAATTATTTAAAGAACAAAATTTTATATCTTTTTTCAAAGAGCATTTCGCTAATAAATACCCTCAGTATTGGGGGGAAATTAAGGGTTTCAGGGATTCACCTGAGTATCTTGAGTGGCTTTTGAACAACTCAAACTATGATAAACAAATCTTTAAAAAGATTTATCCATATCAAAATTACTATCCATTTCACATACTCTCAGACCTGAGCAAAGTTAGAGCGAAGAACAGTAGGGAGAAATTTAACTTGCTGCATTGCCTTGGAATTTATCTTGAATGGCATCACGAAGAAGGAGTTGCTTATAGAGAAGAGTATCCAAAAAAAACAATTTCTGATAAAACTATTGTCAGTTTATTACGTGAAATTCAATTAAACTCATTTAAAAAAGAAACTTTCCAATCTTTTTTCAAAGAGCATTTTGCTGATAAATACCCTCAGTATTGGCGAAAAATTAAGGGTTTCAGGGATTCAACTGAGTATCTCGAGTGGCTTTTGAACAACTCAAACTATGATAAACAAATCTTTAAAAAGATTTATCCATATCAAAATTACTATCCACTTTTCATACTCTCAGACCTGATCAAAGTTAGAGCGAAGAACACTAATAAGCAAATTAAATTGCTGAATTGCTTGGCAATTTATCTTGAATGGTATCACGAAGAAGGAGTTGCTTGTAGAGAAAATCATCAAAAAAAAATAATGTCTGATAAAACTATTGGCCGTTTATTATATGTAATTCGATTCAACTCATTTAAAGAAAAAACTTTCCAATCTTTTTTCAAAGATCATTTTGCTGATAAATACCCTCAGCATTGGAGAAAAATTGAGGATTTCAGGGATTCACCTGAGTATCTTGAGTGGCTTGTAAAATATCTGAACAACCCAGAACACGATAGAAGTATCTTTGAAAAAATTTATAGGGGAGACTATGAAAATCAAATGAAAATCGACGAAGAAAAAGCTCGCAAACACATAACACCCAATGAGAACCTCTGCACTAATTTATTATTCAATTCCTTTTTCCCATTCAGTTTTACAACTGGAATTAACTACTTAATGCAGGTGTTATCTGTAAGAAGCGATATTCGATACATGACAACTGCTGCTTCACTTCTGTATTCTACACAATTTTCAAAACTTTTACGTTATGGAAACCACCACTACTTCACTTCATCACCGCAGTATTTTCTGTTCGGATCATCGCTTATAGCTTCAATAGGTTACCCTTTATTGGAATATTTATTGTTGCCCCCGCCGCTGCGTACAATCAACATTACAGAAAATATACACTTATCCTTAGCGGCTTCCGCTATTGGATTTTTGAACTACACTTCGCAAAGCTGCATTAATGGAAATGATATCATAGATAATGCGCTACATTTTATAGACCAAACCTTCGATGCAGTACTCCCAGAGTGGATTAGATAACCTATTTTGTCCTGCTAATCACATATTCAGCTAACTCACGCAGCATGGAGGCCTGATCCCCAAATACAGCTAAATGTTCTATAGCCTGCGTAGCCAACATTTTAGCATGCGCTCTTGCAGGTTCAATACCTAAACAAGAAACCAAAGTAGCTTTAGCGGCATTTGCATCTTTTCTAACAGCTTTACCAGTTTCCTCTCTGGTACCCTCCACATCCAAAAGATCATCAGTTATCTGAAATGCCAAACCTAAATTATTAGCATAAGCACGCAGGCAATTCCTTAAGTTTCTAGGCGCTTTACCCAAAATAGCACCAGCCTCACAAGAAATGGCAAATAAAGCGCCTGTCTTCATCCTCTGCAAGCGCACTATTTCATTAAAATCCAAATCACTATTTTGTGCCAAAATATCTATAACTTGCCCACCAACCATACCGGAAAATCCAGCAGCTTTTGCAACCTGACTCACAAGCTCTATGCGCACAGCAGGATCTCTATGAGTTACATCATCTGAAAGCACTTGAAATGCATAAGTAAGCAAAGAGTCTCCAGCTAAAATTGCAACCGCTTCACCAAATTTTTTATGACAGCTTGGCAAACCGCGCCTGAAATCATCATTATCAATTGCCGGAAGATCATCGTGTATTAAAGAGTATGAGTGAATCAACTCTACAGCGGCAGCAGTTTGCAAAGAAGAGTCCAGACTAACGCCAAATAGTTGCGCTGTCTCCACCGTTAAGAACGGACGCAACCTCTTACCACGAGAAAGGGTTGAATACCGCATAGCTTCAAAAAGGCTTTGCTCTTTCTCACCCTCTGGCAGCGGTAAAATCTCAGCAAGCTTATCAAGCAAAAGCTCCCCTATTTCACCCAACTTACGCTCTAACCGATCAAAAGACACAATTCCTCCCCATTAATTACAAGACCCTATAAGCAATCTCATGCACAACAAATATTACACCAAGCATATAACTATCTCAAATATATTTATAAAATAACATATATATAACTTGGCATGGTTCTTGCTTTAAACATGACTTGAAAATAGCTATGCCATGGGTAATGTTTAACATCAAAATTATAATTGCAATAATACTTACCTGGATTATTCAGGTTAATATCGCTTCAGCCGAATCCAGAATCAAAGATATCGTATATTTTGAAGGCATTAGAGATAACATGTTGGTTGGATATGGCTTAGTAGTAGGACTTAATGGCACTGGAGACAACTTAAAAAACTCCGCATTTACAGAAAAAGGGCTCACAGATTTTTTGGAAAAACTTGGTATTAATGCTCGCGGTGGCAATCTAAAAACAAAGAATGTAGCAGCCGTAACTGTAACTGCAACCCTCCCCCCTTTTTCAAGAGCTGGATCTAAAATATCAGTAGATATAAGCACTATAGGCGACGCAAAAAGTCTAAAAGGTGGGATGCTTCTCGCAACACCTTTAGTTGGAGCTGATGGTGAAGTATACGCGGTTGCCCAAGGGCAAATAAGCATAGGTAGCAAACCATCCGAAGAGGCAAATAAACCTGATACATCAAGCCCAACAGCAGGATTTGTTACTGGAGGAGCAATAATAGAAAGGGAAGTAAAATTCAATTTTGGCGATATGAAAACAATTAATCTCGCCCTTAAAGATCCAGATATTTCAACAGCAAGAGCTATAGAATTAAGCATCAATAATTCTATGCGTTCCAGAATAGCAAAAGCTAAGGACCCTGGTACAGTTGAAATATCAATCCCTGAAAAATATGATGCCAATATTCTAACGCTACTTTCTGATATTGAAAATATAACTGTCTTCCCAAACTCTGTTGCCAAAATCATTATAGATGAAGCAACGGGAACTATAGTAATAGGGCAGAATGTTTCAATTGGTAAAGTGGCAATTGCGCAAGGGAACTTGATGGTTAAGATAAAGGAGGAAGATGAATTTTTGTATAAAATTACCGCGCCAGGAGGAGCTGCTAAACCAAAGCAATCCGATCGTGGCACCGAGATGACCATATTTGAACAAACCACTAAACTTAGTGACTTAGTAGATGGGTTAAATGCATTGGGAGTGAAGCCTAAAGACCTAATTGCCATACTCAAAACCATTAAGCAAGCCGGAGCTTTACATGCTGAAATTATTGTTAAGTAAGCTAAGGCGAATAATGGATAAAAAATTCCAACTAATGCCCCATAATAAAAGAAAAAAAATCTCAAAAATCGTCACTGCGAATGCGGTATACCGCATGTGGCAGTCCATTCTTTTTTGCTGTTTTTTTGGATTGCCGCATCGCCAAGAGTCTCCTCGCAATGGCTTTCTTTATATTTCAACTTGTTACGCATTTCTTGGCAACACTTTGTGCATCAGCGGTATTAAAATAATGCTCTGCACCATACTATTTACAGTTACTAATACCGCACATGCGCATGATTATGACACCGTCTCCAAACGCATAGCTGAGCGCGAAAAAGAAATAGAAACTGTAGCTAAAGACTATGAATCAGTAATGACTTCCAGAATTCTCAAATCAATGTTTGAAGGCATAAAGACTGACCATATTGCCGGTGGTGGCAAAACTGAAAAGTTATATCAAGAGCTGCTACTTGATGAATACGCAAAAGCTATCTCGAAAGGTGATGGAATAAAGTTAGCACAAGACATCGCTCGCGATATGAAAAAGAATGATACATTGTATAGAAATTTAACCAGAGAACAGGATGAGCTCAAAAAGCAACGTAAAACAAATTGAAGATATTGGGATAGAGTATCTTATATTATCTATGAAGGAACTGGCAAGTTTGCTAGAGCAGGAGATGGAATTTGTGCGCAGCAGTAACACAAGCGCTTTAGTTGATTTGCAAAAAAAGAAGCTAGATCTAATTAATTTTATTGAGTCACAAAAAATTAGAATATCTAAAGACAATCAATTGTTGCAAAGTCTCCCAGAAAATGAACGCTTAGAAATACGCCTGTTAGCTGAAGGATTGGAAAAAGTTACAAATGAAAATCAGAACATCTTGAAAAAGGAATTAATCTTCAAACAAGAATTGATGAAAACAATTTCTGATCTGATATTAGAAAAGGGCTCAGTTGCTAACAATTACACTAGCGCCGGCAGAATTGATAGAAAGGCAATTAAGCAAGCCCCCCCTTCTCTTTCTATAAATGATAAGGTGTGAGAATTAAGCTGCCATTGCCGCTTCTTTTTCTTTACCTAAATCGTTGAACATATTTGCAAAGGAATGGAATATACTAGTAATTTCCCTCTCTACCAAACAAGATCCATCTTTCAAAAATTTCGCAAGTATTTCCATAATTACAGCAAGAAAAGTACTGGTTAGATAATCATTCTTGAATGACTTAGTATTTAAAGGAAAAATATTGCCTGTAAGATTTAGGATTTCATGTAAAGGTTTATATAAAACTATAGATTTAGCATTCTCTTCCACCACTTCTTCCACAAAAGCTGCTGGAGCCTCAAATCGCTTCGCGTCTACGAACGCAAATTTTTCACATCTTTCCAGAGAAGATATGCCAATCTCTTCTTCTAACTCACTCAAACCTTGCCATATAGATTTTAGTTCTGATGCTTTATCACTCTTAATTCCTTCAATTTCTTTTTCCCATGCAGCATATCCCAAATAAAGCGAGTCAATCTCTTCACGCAACACCTCTATCTCAGCCTCTATCTCAGCTTCTTCAATAGCGAATTCCATCTCTGCAAGCTGCTCTTCCAACTTTTTATTTTCCGCTTCTTGCAACGCTAAAGCTTCTTTAAGCTTTTTGGCATTCAAAAAACACTTTAGTTCCTCTATCACATCTTGATGGGCATGCACCCTCTCATCTTGGTGCTTCATGTAATCAGGGTTAAGCGTAAATTCCTGTGCTCTCAACATATATTTGATACAAATCAATTAATTATACATATCTTACCACAAAAACCCTTGTTATTCAAGGTAAAAGAAAAATTATCAGCTCTTTTTGTATTTTTCAGTATTTTTAATATTAAAAATAAGCTTTTGTTATATATGCTTTATATATTCATACCACCATCTCTTATCCCCCTTTTATCAACAACAGATTCCTCATGACTTTTCTCTTTCATAAAGCCATTTACCGCCTCTTGAATATCTTTCACAATACCCTCAACATCTGATTTGCGGCTTCCAGCATCACATGCGCCTTTCAAAATCTCGGCAAATTTTTCCGGACGATCTTCTAAAAACATTTTGATATTCCTTTGGCTCATCAACCATTTTTGTATTTCTACAGGGTAATCTGGATTTGAAAAATCCATCTGATTCCCTACACTAAAGTCTATAGTGACAGCACCATTTTTAGTGGCAGCTTTTATCGTACACCATACCAATTGATTTTCTACAGTATCAACTTCAAATCCTTTACTACTCACCACTTTCACATTTTGCAAATCAATTTTGAACTCACCACTTCTTGCAGCCTTAATCAAGTTATTTAAAGTAACCTCATCCATTTCCGTATCTTTAATTGTAAGGATCGCATCTTCATTCTTCTCAACAACCTTTATTTCCTCTGTCTTAACAGTAGAGCCCCATAACCATCCCTTAACTTCTTTTTCAACTACCCTTATTATTTCATGCTCAAATGTTAAGCCAGCAAAATCAACTTCAGATAAATGCGCACCTTCTATATTGAAACTTCCAACTTTAGCCCCTTGAAAGCCGACTTTGGCAAGTACGCTATCTTTGTCAAAAACAATCTTTTGAATTTTCGCACCAGCAAAACTTACATTATAAAGGTTGCTTTTGCTTCCAGAAAATTGTTTGGCTTCAAAACCATCAAACATGGTGTTTCGTATATTTGAATCAGTCACAAAAACTCTGACCGCTTTTGATAAACTAAAATTAAAATCATCTATTTTATAATTCCTAAGTAGTAACTGAGTGTTGCTAAAAGTTAGCCCGTTAAGCATGTTGTTCTGCATAGCCTCATAACCAGGTCCGCCATCAACATTTTTCATAAGATGGTCGTGAAGATCCACCTTCGCCTCATGCTTAGCATTAATAGTATCTTGAGCCCAATCTGCGAACCCGGCTCCCCTTGGGTCTGTTCCGGCACCTGGAATATAATATTTAAGCCAATCTGGCGTATTACTAGAAACCACAGTAGGCACATAAGGCGTAGCAAGTTCCGCTATAACTTTTTGCATAGTAGGGGCATAGAGAACATTTTTCACATCTTTAACTGCTTTTGCAGCTGCAAATCCGGTTGCAACAGGGTTCATAACAGCGGTAGCAGCCCCACTTATAACGCCACCTACCGATGCATTACTAATCCCTTGTTTTGCCATTGCTGCCGCATCCAGCATAGCTATTAAATCCCGAGGTCTATCCGTAATCTGATCCAATATATCGGCAAACTCTAACCCATATCCATGAAGATAATCAGTCACATACTGCCTAACACCCAAACTATCTACCACTCCATTGATTAGAGAAACAAAGACGTTTCTGTTTTCTTTAATGAAACTTTGCACTTTTCTGCCAATTACCGGATGCTCCACTAATTTAACTAATTCTCGCACCAACTTATCAATAGCTTTTATTGTACTATCACTATCTTTATAATTATCAGAGTTGCTAATTGCAGCAAGCCCGGTAAGTATATCGTATGTCGCATTTAAGTCTGTAAATAATATATCTAATAAACCCCAGAACTTATCCTCCACGCCATATTGCTTGAGAGATTTATCAAACATTTTAGTAGCCACATACCGGACAATTCTACCAATTGTATCTGGGTTTGATTCTACAAAACCTTTTAATACTTCATCGCCACTCAGGTTATGTATAACCGAAGCTGCAGCATCAAAAAGTGACTTGGTTTTAAATTCGGCCAGCATTACTTCCACTTTACCTAATGCCGCAGTTAAAAATTTTGTTGTTTGCTCTTTTTTGGCTGGGTCAAATATAGCGCTAATTAAACCTAGTAAGGCTTTATCCACATAGGTATTATCAGCAAATTCAGGGGCATCTTTCGTAAAATTGTTCGGTGCCAATGCGTTAAAGATGAACTCTAATTCACCAACTAATGGGTATAGTTTATCATCATCGATTAAAGTTTGCACAACAGACAGTATATCCCCTAACTTCCCATCCTTACCGCGGTATGTTATTATGTCTTGGTTATTTTTATCCAGCACCAATTTACCAACGCCGGTAAGCACCCGCATAACTTCGCCATTGCTCAAAATTGCAATATAAGAATCTTTAGCAACTTTAGCAGCCTGCTTATCAGCTTCAAACATTTCTTGGGTATAATCTGGAGCAATAACTTCATCTTTTTCATGCAACCTATCATACCCAGCTTTGCGCTCTTCGAAGCTCATATCCTCTACCCTTTGCAGGTAACTTTTTGCAAGTGGCACTATCAATTTATCTCTTAAAGTCTCATTAGCAATTATATGATCCCACAAGTTGGCGTTTTGCAAAAAGCGGATTATGTTGTTCGTATGCTTGGAAAGGTCAGACCCAGGCAAGCTCATATCCATAGCTGTAATGTAGTCACCTACATATTTCACAACAAACTTGGTTAATCCCTCATGGGCAAGCAATTTTTCAATTAATGTACCGACATCCCCACTTTTCACCAAAGACTCTGCTGCTGTCAGCATAGCGCTTAGGTTTTCCGACCAGCTATTACCCATGGCTTTGTAAACTGCATTTATGCCATCAAACATTCCTACAGCAACTTTTGCCAGTTTAATCATTGCTTCGTTATTGCTTGTAATTGTTGCTACTAGGCCTTCAGGTAAGTTTAATTGTAGATTTTTGGTTATAAAATCTAATTGCGACAATAGAGGAGTTAAACTTTCTAATGGCAGATTTATTATAGATTGTACAACATTTATTAATTCCTTAGATGCTAACCCTTTATCCTCAGGGTCATTCTTAGCTATCAAAAGCTTTGCAATATTAGAATTTATCCCTTTAGTGGTTAATATTACTTTTAAAGTTTCAAGCACGCCTTTCACAGCATCTGCGTTGCGTAAAATTGCAAGATAGCCATCATTTACAACTTTTTGTTCTTCTGTAGCTTCTAGATTGTTAAGATAATTCTCGGCAAGCTTTGGTAAAAAATTAATTACCCTCTCATGTGCAAGTAATGCGCCCATCAAATTGCCAACAGCCCCGACCTCCACTAAAGGCACGGCCTTTTTCATCATAGCCTCTAAGTTTTTGGACCAATCACCACCCATAGCTTTGTAAACTGCATTTATGCCATCAAACATCCCTACAACAATTTTTAACAGCTCAACAGTTGCTTTATTATCGCTGACAATTGCTGTCACCAAGCCTTCGGGCAAGTTCAATTGTAGATTTCTGGTTATAAATTCTAATTGCGACAATAGAGGAGTTAAACTTTCTAATGGCAGATTTATTATAGATTGTACAACATTTATTAATTCCTTAGATGCTAAATCCTGAGGGTTATCTTTTAGAACCTTGGCCAAGTGCATTTTTCTTGTAAATTTCTCACCAGGATGTTTTTCTTCATAATCCTGTTTTGCATATCTAAAGGCCGTACCAGTTGTTTTTTCATTGATTAGCGTAGCGTAATCTTTAGCCATCAAGTATTTTAAAATACTATCATTTACGGCTTCATTAGTTGAGATGCTTCGCAAAGTTGCAAGCACACCGGCCACAGCATCTGCATTGCGTAAAATTGCAAGATAGCCATCGTTTACCCCCTTCTGCTCCTCTGTAACCTCTTGACTATTAAAATAGGTTTCAACAACATTTGGTAAGTACCCCAAGA